>DASTGC010000037.1:0-4533 GCA_035719485.1 Novosphingobium sp. | reverse complement strand
GACCAGCGTGGCTTCCAGCATGGCGCCCTCGCAGCCGCCGCCGGCCAGCAGGGTCGCCCCGCCGGCCACGGCCTCGTCGACCCAGCCCTTGAGGCGCTGCGCCTCCTTGACCGAGATCATCGGGCCGATGAAGGTCTTGCGGTCCTTCGGATCGCCCGAGACGAGGGTTTTCACCTTGTCGGCCAGCATGTCGCGGAAGCGGTCGTAGATTTCATCGTGCACGATCACGCGCTGGACGTGGATGCAGGACTGGCCGGACTGGTAATAACCGCCGAAGATAATGCGGGCGAGCGCGTGGTCCAGGTCGGCGTCCTTGTCGACCACGACGGCGGCATTGCCGCCCAGTTCGAGGACTACTTTCTTCTTGCCCGCCCTGGCCTTGAGAGCCCAGCCCACGTCCGGCGAGCCGGTGAAGGAGAGCAGCTTGAGGCGCTCGTCGGTGGTGAACAGATCAGCCCCATCGCGGCTGGCGGGCAGGATCGAGAAAGCGCCCTTCGGCAGGTCGGTCTCGGCCAGGACCTCGCCCATGATGATCGCCCCCAACGGCGTGAGCGAGGCCGGCTTCATCACGAAAGGGCAGCCCACGGCGATGGCCGGGGCGATCTTGTGGGCGGCCAGGTTCAGCGGGAAGTTGAACGGGCTGATGAACGAACAGGGCCCGATCGGCACGCGCTTCCACATGCCGACATAGCCCTTTGCCCGCGGGCTGATATCGAGCGGCTGGATCTCGCCATAGTTGCGCGTCGCCTCCTCGGCGGCGATGCGGAAGGTGTCGATCAGCCGGGAGACTTCGCCCTCGGAATCGGCCAGCGGCTTGCCCGCCTCGACGCACAGTGCCCACGCGAGCTCGTCGAACCGTTCGCGGAACCGCTTCACGCAGTGATCGAGCACCGCCTGGCGCTCGTAGCTCGCCATCTCGGCCATCGGCTCGGCCGCGCGCACGGCCCCCGCGATGGCCTCGTCGATCACCTCGGGCGTGGCCAGCGCGGTGCGGAAGGCCACCTCGCCGGTGAACTTGTCGGTCACAGCGAGATCGGTGTTCGGCAGGACGGCCTTGTTGTTGAGATAGAGCGGATAGGTTTCTGCTAGCTGGATCATGGTCCGCTCCTAGAGCGCCTTGGAGAGCGCCTTGATATCCTTGTTGAGGATCTGGTCGTTCTCCGAGTAGTCGACCGGGCAATCGATAAGGTGGACGCCGGGGGTGCTGTTGCAATGGGCCAGCAGCTCCTTGAGATGAGCCGCACTTTCCACGCGGTGGCCCTTGGCGCCATAGCTTTCGGCATACTTCACGAAGTCTGGATTGCCATAGGTCAGGCCCCAGTCCTGGAAGCCCATGTTGGCCTGCTTCCAGCGGATCATGCCATAGGAGCTGTCGTTCAGGATGAGCACGGTGAGATTTAGGCCGAGGCGGACGGCGGTCTCCATCTCCTGGCTGTTCATCATGAAGCCGCCGTCGCCGCAGATCGCCATGACCTTGCGCTCGGGATAGAGCATCGCGCTCATCATCGCCGAGGGAAGGCCCGCGCCCATCGTCGCCAGCGCATTGTCGAGCAGGACGGTGTTGGGGCGATAGGCGGTGTAGCCGCGAGCGAACCAGATCTTGTAGACGCCGTTGTCGAGGCAGATGATCCCGTCATCCGGCATCGCATCGCGGACCTGCTGGACGAGGTGCGGCGGGAAAATCGGAAAGCGGGCATCGGCTGCGAGCGGTGCGGTATGCGCGACTTCGGCGGCGCGATAGGCCAGCATGTGATCGAACTTCCACGCGCCCGAGGGGACAATGTCTTCCTTCATCTGCCACATCGCGTTGGCGATATCACCGATCACCTCGACGTGCGGGAAGTAGACCGGATCGACCTCTGCGGTCTTGCTCGAGACGTGGATCACGGTCGGCCCGCCTTCACGCATGAAGAACGGCGGCTTTTCGATCACGTCGTGCCCGATGTTCACGATGCAGTCGGAGTCCTCGATCGCGCGGTGGACGAAGTCCCCGGCGGAGAGCGCGGCGCAGCCGAGGAACTTGGGGTGGCGCTCGTCGATCACGCCCTTGCCCAGCTGGGTCGTCAGGAACGGGATTCCGGTCTTTTCCACGAACTGGAGCAGCATCCGCCCGGTCATCGTCCGGTTGGCGCCGGCGCCGATCACGAGGACCGGGGCCTTGGCGTTTTCAAGCGCCCGGACGGCCTGACGGACCGACTTGGGATCGGCACTTGGCCGGCGGACCGAGCTGCGCTGGAGCGGACGGGAATCGGTGTGCTCGTCGGCGATATCCTCGGGCAGCTCGATGTGGGTCGCGCCGGGTTTTTCCTCCTCGGCCAGGCGATAGGCTTCGCGCACCCGGCTGGGGATGTTGTCGGACGAGGCCATCTGGTGGGTGAACTTGGTGATCGGGCCCATCATCGAGACCACGTCGAGGATCTGGAACCGGCCCTGCTTCGACTTCTTGATCGGCTTCTGCCCGGTGATCATCAACATCGGCATCCCGCCAAGCGTGGCATAGGCGGCGGCAGTGACGAAGTTGGTCGCGCCCGGTCCGAGCGTGGCGATGCACACGCCGGTCTTGCCGGTGTGGCGGCCATAGGTGGCGGCCATGAAGCCGGCACCCTGCTCATGCCGGGTCAGGATCAGCTTGATCTTGCTGGAGCGGGAGAGCGAATCGAGGAAATCAAGGTTCTCCTCTCCGGGCACGCCGAAAATGTATTCGCACCCTTCGGCCTCAAGGCATTCGATGAACAGATCTGAAGCCTTCTTGCCCACACCGTCGCTCATGCTGTTCACTCCCCACGGAAAATTGCACCAGCGAACCGGCAAGGCCCGGCACCGTCCGCACACAATCAGTAAATCGCGCCGGCCGCTTCGTATCGGCCCCCGACCAGCACGGGCGGTCATGGGTAACAGCTAGGGGGGAGCAAGTCACCCGGGATCAGCCACTCGAAAATCGGTGTGAATCTTAATCACCGTCTGCTCCATATTCGGAGTTGGGCAAATCCGAAACGATTGCGGCCGGTATTGGCGACCTGTAACATCAGCAGATGCTGGTCAAACCGCCGCCCCACGTGATCATCGACGGGTTTCTCGGACCCGATCTTCATGGCGCGCTGCTCGATTGGGCGGTTACCGGACAAGGCCGGTTCGTGGCCTCGCAGGTCCAGGGCGCGGACGGGCTGGTTCACAACGCCGAGGTTCGTCAGTCGTGGCGTTGTGATGAAGGGCTCGGCCGCATGAAGACCGAGTTTCGCGCCAGCATAGATGCGGCGTTTGACCCACTGCGCGAACAGCTGGGGATCCCGCCCTTTGTCGTGTTCCGCACCGAGCTGGAACTGGCCGCCCATCGCGACGGCTCGTTCTACAAGCCCCATGTCGATACCCACTTCGGTGTCGGCCGGGCCAGCACGGAGGGGGACCGAATGCTGACCCTGGTCTACTATTTCCATCGCCAGCCTCGCGGTTTTTCCGGCGGGGAAATCGCGCTCTACCCCTACAACCGTGAAGCCCGGACCCTTATCGAACCGTTCGACAATCGCCTGGTTGCGTTCCCAGCCCATACCGCACGAGGTTTGCCCGGTAATGGTCCCTGGCGATGCCTGGGAGGATGCGCGGTTCGCGATCAACTGCTGGTTCAACCGGGAACGGCCGGGAATAGCCTGAGGCGCGGGCGAGTGGAGCGGGCCCTCAGCCCAGCTTCCATTCCCAGCCCAGCGGATCGCCGTCCATCACTTCCACGCCGCGCCCCGCCAGTTCGTCGCGCAGGGCATCGGAGCGGGCGAAGTCCTTTGCAGCGCGAGCCTCCTTGCGCGCGGCGAGCGTGGCCTCGATTTCGGCTTCGGTGATGGTGGCGGCCTTGGGGCGCAGGCGCAGGTCCGCGCGAACCAATTTCAGGAGGTCAAGGCCGAGCACTGCGTCAAGCCGTCCGACCAACGCCAGCTTTTCGGCCGGGTTGACCTTCTTGAGGCTCACCAGTTCCTCAAGCACGGTCAGGGCAATCGGCGTGTTGAGGTCATCAGACATGGCGGCACCGAACCGCTCGACAAGATCGGCGAAGCGCGGCGGCGTGTCCTCCCCGACCAGCGCGACCGTGGCCCGCACTCCGGCCTCGTCGGGCGCGACCTGGGCCCTGACCTGCTCCACCGCCATCACCAGGCGCTTGAGCCGCGTCAGCGCCGCGCCTAGCCCCTCCCAGGAAAACTCCAGCTCACTGCGATAGTGCGCCTGGAGGCACATCAGGCGGTAGGCGAGCGGGTGGTAGCCCTTGTCGATCTGCAGTTGCAGCCGCAGGAATTCGCCCGACGACTTGCTCATTTTGCCGCTGCGTTCGACGAGGAAGTTGTTGTGCATCCAGATGCGCGCACCGGTGTCCGGGCCGCACATATGCGCCTGGTTCTGGGCAATCTCGTTCGGGTGGTGGATCTCGCGGTGGTCGATCCCGCCGGTGTGGATGTCGAAGGGGAAGCCGAGCACCTCGCCGCTCATCACCGAGCATTCGAGATGCCAGCCCGGGGCGCCACGGCCCCAAGGGCTGTCCCATTCCATCTG
>DASTGC010000036.1:0-3515 GCA_035719485.1 Novosphingobium sp. | reverse complement strand
GCAAGGGGCCTACCTGCGCCCGCACCTTGACAATTCGCACGACCGGACGCGGGCGCGCTACCGGGCGCTCAACCTGCTCTTCTACGTGACGCCGGACTGGTCGGAAGAGGCTGGCGGCTCGCTCCAGCTGTGGGACGAGGGGCCGAGCGGCGCGCCGCGGACGATCCCCAGCCTGTTCAACCGGCTGGTGGTCATGGCGACGGACCGGCATTCGTGGCATTCGGTCAGCGAAGTGCGTGAGCCAGGCCCGCGCTGCTGTGTGTCGAACTACTACTTCTCGCGCCAGTCGCCCGAGGCGGACGACTATTTCCACGCGACCTCGTTCCGTCCGGAACATGCCCGCGGCCTCAGCGACCTGGCCATGCGCGCCGACAATGCGCTGCGCACGACCATTCTCAAGCTCACCGGCAACAAACTGTTCCAAAATCCCCACGTGTTCCGTCGGCGCAAGGGGCCCGAAACCAATGCCTGACGCGGTTTCCACCGCGCCGGTTCGCCTCGCCCGGCTTGACGGGCTGCGGGGGCTGGCGGCGGCCGGGGTGGCGTTCACCTACCACGCGCGGGACCTGTTCGTGCCCGGCGCGCTCGACAGCGGGATCGGGGCGCTCGACTGGTTCCACGCTTATGGCTGGTTGTTCGTCGACCTGTTCTTCCTGCTTTCCGGCTATATCTTCGCCCATGTTTACCTGGGGCGGGGGCGGCCGTTCACCGCCGAGGACCTGACCGAATTCGGCGTCGCACGTTTCGCGCGGCTCTATCCGCTGCACCTGCTGTTGCTGGTGATCACCGCCGCGCTGTTCTGGGGCAAGCCGGAGAACACGCCGCTGGCCTTCGCCGGTCACCTGCTGATGCTCCAGGCCTTCGTGCCGCCGGTGGCGCAGACCTTCGTCGGCCCGAGCTGGTCCTTGTCGATCGAGGCGGTGTGCTACGTGCTGTTCGCCTATGCGGCGGCGGCGGGCCCGCGCCAGTTGCGGCAGGTGACCGGGGCGGCGATCGCGATGGGGCTGTTTCTGCTGCTGCTCAAGGCCTCGCCGGAAGGGCCCTTCGCCCGCGACAACCTGCCGCGCGGGTTGCTGGGGTTTTTCCTGGGCCAGGCGCTTTGGCATGGACGCGAGTGGCTGGCGCGGGTGCCGTCTGCGGTGTTGTGGGGCGTGATGGCCTTGGGGATTGCGCTGCCGCCGGAATGGCTCGGTGCGGTGGTGCCTTACGCGGTGCTGGTGTTTCCCGCAGCGCTGGTGCTCGGCCTGCGTCTCCGCTGGCTGGAGAGCCGGCCGCTGGTCTGGCTCGGCGACCGGTCCTATGCGCTCTACCTGATCCACCTGCCGCTGCTGCAATTCGCGGTGAAGCTGTGGGGACCGGTGTCGGGGTCGACTTGGGGGCTGGTGCTGGGGCTCGGGCTGTTCATCGGCGCTACCTCGCTGCTTGCGGATCTTGCGTTGCGCTGGATCGAATATCCCGCCCGCAGCGCCATTCGTGCGGCGTGGCTGCGGCGGCGCAAGATCGTTCCCGCGCTCGCCTGAGCTTGGCGAAAGAGCTTTTCTCCAGCGGCGAATTCGACTAGGGGCGCCACTTCCTCAGCACACCGGGGCGACTCGGTGGGCCGGGATTCTGTGCGGGAGGCGCTTCGGGCGCTGTTTGACCGCTAACTCTGAGGCCGGGTTTGCCCGGCCGACAGGAAGAAAGGAGGCCCATCGTGGCCAAGAAGATCGAAGGTTACATCAAGCTGCAGGTTGCAGCCGGTGCCGCCAACCCCTCGCCGCCGATCGGTCCGGCGCTCGGTCAGCGCGGCGTCAACATCATGGAATTCTGCAAGGCGTTCAACGCCGCCACGCAGGAGCTTGAAAAGGGCATGCCGATCCCGACGGTGATCACCGTCTATTCGGACCGCTCGTTCAGCTTTGTCACCAAGACGCCGCCGGCTTCGTTCCTGATCAAGAAGGCCGCCAACCTCAAGTCGGGCTCGAAGGAGCCGGGCAAGGTTTCGGCCGGAACGATCAAGCGCTCGCAGCTCGCCGAGATCGCCCAGACCAAGATGGCCGACCTCAACGCGAACGACATCGAGCAGGCCACCAAGATCATCGAGGGCTCGGCCCGTTCGATGGGTCTTCAGGTTGTGGAGGGCTGATCAGATGGCAAAGCAGACCAAGAAGCAGAAAGCCCTCGCAGCCAAGCTGGGCGACAACCAGAAGCTCTACGGCGTCGATGAAGCCATTGCGCTCCTGAAGGACCTCAAGTCCGCCAAGTTCGACGAGACGCTGGAAGTCTCGCTCAACCTCGGCGTCGACCCGCGCCACGCCGACCAGATGGTCCGCGGCATGGTTACCCTGCCGTCGGGCACGGGCAAGGACGTCAAGGTTGCGGTCTTCGCCCGCGGCGACAAGGCCGAGGCCGCGCTGGCCGCCGGGGCCGACAAGGTTGGCGCCGAAGACCTGCTCGAGGACATGCAGAACGGCAACCTCGACTATGGCCGCGTGATCGCGACGCCCGACATGATGGGCATCGTCGGCCGCCTCGGCAAGGTGCTGGGCCCCAAGGGCCTGATGCCGAACCCGAAGCTCGGCACCGTCACCCCCAACGTCGCCGAAGCGGTCAAGGCTGCCAAGGGCGGCCAGATCGAGTTCCGCGTCGAGAAGGCCGGCATCATTCACGGCGGCATCGGCAAGCTGTCGTTTGGCAACGAGGCGCTGCGCGCCAACTTTGACGCCTTTGTCGATGCGATCGTCAAGGCGAAGCCGGCCGGCGCCAAGGGCAAGTACGTTCGCAAGGTTGGCCTCACCTCGTCGATGGGCCCGGGCCTCAAGATCGACGTTGCGGAAGTCCACGGCGGCTAAGTCCACCAGGCAGCAACGAAGAACGCGAGGCCGGGAGGGAAACCTTCCGGCCTCTCGTGTTTTCGGCGCTTTCCATCCCTATTTTGCAATCACGCCGCGCGAGGGCTATGGGGCCCTCCCGCAAGGAGCGAACGAAGTGGCACAGAACTGGAATCCCGAAAGCTGGAAGTCCCACGAGGCGAAGCACCTCCCGGTCTATCCCGACCAGGCGAAGCTGGCCGAGGTGGAAGGTACCCTTTCGAACTTTCCGCCGCTGGTCTTCGCCGGCGAGGCGCGCGCGCTGAAGGCCGAGCTGGCCGAGGTCGCTGCTGGCAAGGGGTTCCTGCTCCAGGGCGGGGACTGCGCGGAGAGCTTCGCCGAATTCCACCCCAACACCATCCGCGACACCTTCCGGGTGTTGCTGCAGATGGCCGTGGTCCTGACCTTCGCCTCCAAGCAGCCGGTGGTGAAGGTCGGACGCATGGCCGGGCAGTTCGCCAAGCCGCGCTCCTCGCCGGTGGAAGCCGTGGGCGGGGTGGAGCTGCCGAGCTACCTGGGCGACAATATCAACGGGATCGAGTTCTCGCCCGAGAGCCGCATCCCCGACCCCGAGCGCATGCTCAAGGCCTACAGCCAGTCTGCCGCGACGCTCAACCTGATCCGCGCCTTCTCGCACGGCGGCTATGCCAACCTGCGCCAGGTTCA
>DASTGC010000035.1:0-3489 GCA_035719485.1 Novosphingobium sp. | reverse complement strand
GGCGCTGTTCCTGCCCTATGCGCGGCTGGGGCTGATCGTGGTCGACGAGGCCCACGAGGTCTCGTTCAAGCAGGACGACGGGGTGCGCTACAATGCCCGCGACGTGGCGGTGATCCGCGCGAAGTTCGAGGGCATTCCGGTCGTGCTCGCCAGCGCGACGCCGGCGCTCGAATCGATGCAGCTGGCCGAGGCCGGGGTCTATCGCCGGGTCGAACTGGCGGCGCGGTTCGGCGGGGCGGAACTGCCCGACATCCGCGTGGTCGACCTGCGCGCCGAGCAGCCGGAGCGCCAGCACTGGCTCTCGCCGCCGCTGGTCAAGGAGCTGAAGGACCGGCTGCTGCGCGGCGAACAGTCGCTGCTGTTCCTCAACCGGCGCGGCTATGCCCCGCTGACGCTGTGCCGCCATTGCGGCTACCGCTTCCAGTGCCCCAACTGCACGGCCTGGCTGGTCGAGCATCGCCTCTCCCGCCGTCTCGCCTGCCACCACTGCGGCCACGAGGTGCCCACGCCCGAGGCCTGCCCTGAGTGCGGCACACCCGATTGCATGGTTGCCTGTGGCCCCGGGGTGGAGCGCATCGCCGACGAGGTGGCCGAGCGGTTTCCGGAAGCGCGGGTGGCGGTGGTGACCTCGGACACGCTGAATTCTCCCGGCAAGGTCGGTGAATTCGTCGAGAACGTGGAAAACAAGCTGGTCGACGTGATCGTCGGCACGCAGCTCGTTACCAAAGGTTACCACTTTCCAGAGCTGACACTGGTGGGCGTGATCGACGCCGATCTCGGCCTCGAAGGCGGCGACCTGCGCGCGGGCGAGCGGACCTACCAGCAGATAGCGCAGGTGGCCGGGCGCGCCGGGCGCGGGGAGAAGCCGGGCGAGGTCCTGATCCAGACGCGCCACCCGGAGGCCGCAGTGATCAAGGCCCTCGCCAGCGGCGACCGTAATGCGTTCTATGACGCCGAGGCGCAGAGCCGGCGCGAGGCCGGCGCGCCGCCGTTCGGCCGCTGGGCGGCAATCATCGTCTCGAGCGAGGACGAGGCCGAGGCGCGCGATGCGGCACGGGCGATCGGCGGCATCCGGCCCGACCTGCCCGACCTGACGGTGCTCGGCCCCGCCCCTGCCCCCATGGCGCTGCTGCGCGGGCGGCACCGCTATCGCCTGCTGGTCAATGCGCGCAGATCGGTGCAGGTGCAGGCGATCATCCGCGAATGGCTTGGGCGGCTGACCTTTCCGCCGGGGGTGCGGGTGGCGGTCGACGTCGATCCCTACAGTTTTGTCTGACGAAGGAATTTCCCGATGATCGCGCGCGAACTGCTGGGCACGGCCCGGGTCCCCGGCGGCGAGGAGCTGCGGCTGTTCAAGCACGATCGCGACTTCATGATCGTGCTCGGCGGGAACGAGCTGATGAGCAGCCGGATGAGTGGCTCGGAGATCGCGCTGGCCGAGCAGACGCTGGCGCGGCTGGGCAAGCCGCAGGCGCCGTGCGTGCTGATCGGCGGCTACGGCATGGGCTTCACCCTGCGCGCAGCGCTGGCGGCGATGGGGCCGAAGTCCGAACTGGTCGTGTGCGAGCTGGTGCCCGAGATCATCGCCTGGGCGCGCGGGCCCATGGCGGAACTGGCGGCGGGCTGCCTCGACGATCCGCGGGTGCGGCTAATGATGGGCGACGTGGCCTTTGCGATCGACGGGGCTTATAACGAGTACGACGCGATCCTGCTGGATGTCGACAACGGCCCGGACGGGCTGGTGCGCGCGGAGAACAACGGGCTCTACGGCAAGAGCGGCCTGCGCGCGGCGATGAACGCGCTGAAGCCGGGCGGTATCGTCGCCTACTGGTCGGCCTATGCCGATCCGGCCTTCACCCGGCGGCTGGAGCGGACGGGGTTCGAGGTCGAGGAGATCACCGTGCGGGCGCGGAGCAACGGCAAGGGGCCGCGGCATACCTTGTGGTTCGGGCGGCGGCCGGTCTGACAGCTCCACTCCGTTCCTCCCGAGCGAAGTCGAGGGACTATCCCGAGCGTCAGCGAGGGCTGCGAGGTTGCAGCTACTCTCTTCGCTCGAAGTAGTCCCTCGACTTCGGCCCGAAGGTCCGAAGTTTATCCTGAGCCTGTCGAAGGGCTCGGGAGGAACGGGAAATGGCCGGCGAGTAGAAGCCCACCTACCGCAGCTTCGCGATCGCAAACCCATGCGCCCGCGCCGCGTCCTTGGTGCTCTCCTCGGTCCGGTTGAGCGCCTTGGCGATCTCCTTCAGCCCCTTGCCCTTATTGCTGAGCACCTGAAGCTTCTGCAGCTCCTCCGGCTTCCACGGCTGCTTGTGACGGGCGATCTTCTCGCTCATTCGGCGGGTTCCTTGACGGCGGCGGCCTTCTTCTTGGGCGCGGTCTTCTTCTTGGCCGGAGCCTTCTTGGCTGGCGCCTTCGCGGCGGCCTTCTTCTTGCCCTTGGCCGGCCCCTTGGCGACGCGTTCGTCGATCAGGGCCACCGCCTCGGCCTCGGTCAGGTCCTCGGGCTTCTTGTCGCGCGGGAGGGTGGCGTTGGTGGTGCCGTCGCTCACATAGGGCCCATAGCGGCCGGCCATCAGCTTGATCTCGCCGCCTGACGTGGGGTGTTTGCCGAACACCTTGAGCGGTTCGGCGGCCTGCCGGTTGCCCCGGCCGCCCGCATTGGCCGCAGCCTCGGCGAGCTTGACCACGGCGGCGTTCATGCCGGTCTCGAACACCTCGGCGGTGGACTTGAGGCGGGCGTACTTGCCGTCGTGAGCGAGATAGGGACCATAGCGGCCGATGCTCGCGGTGATCGGCTTGCCGGTTTCGGGATGATTGCCGATCTCGCGCGGGAGCGAGAGCAGCTTCACCGCCCATTCGAGATCAAGCTCGGGAATGTCCTTGGGGATCGAGGCGCGCTTGGCCTCCTTGCCTTCGCCAAGCTGAATATAGGGCCCGAACCGACCGGCACGGCGGGTGATTTCGAGGCCGGTTGCCGGGTCCTTGCCGAGGCCCTCGTCGTCGCCGCCCTCGGCGCCTCCCGGCTGGGCGAACTTGCGGGTGAACTTGCACTCCGGATAGTTCGAGCAGGCGACGAAGGCCCCGAACCGGCCGCCGCGCAGGGACAGCCGGCCGACGCCGCACTTGGGGCACTGGCGCGGGTCGCTGCCGTCGGCCTTGTCGGGGAAGAGGTAGTCGGAGAGGAACTCGTCGAGCGCCTCGGTGACTTCGCTGGGCTTGCGCTCCATGACCTAGTCGGACTTGTGCTTGAAGTCGCGCCAGAACTTGGCGAGCAGCGCCTTCCACTCCTCGCGCCCGCCGGACACGTCGTCGAGTTCCTCCTCCATTCCGGCGGTGAACTCGTAGGCGACATAGCGTTCGAAGAAGCGTTCGAGGAAGGCGGTCAGCAGGCGGCCGCTCTCCTCGGCGAAGAAGCGGTTCTTCTCGGTGCGGACGTAGTTGCGGTCCTTCAGCACCTGCAGCGTCGCGGCATAGGTGGACGGGCGGCCGA
>DASTGC010000034.1:0-5722 GCA_035719485.1 Novosphingobium sp. | reverse complement strand
CTCGGCGGCGAGTTCAACCCGCACCCGCGCGCCTTCTTCCGGGTTGCGGCTGTTGAGCACGACCTGCCCGCAACCCCACTGCGCCAGCCGGCGCGCACTGGCCCGCCCCACGCCGGATGTGGACCCTGTGACCATGGCAATCTTTCCGGCCATCAAGTTATCGAACATCCGCTCCATTCCCCATTAGAGTTTATCGCTGCACATGCTTCCCGCTAACGGACGGCAAGGTTACATGGCAAGTGGTCCATTGCGCCCGCTAAGCGGCCTCGGCGCGGTCAACTCGCTGGGCTTCCCGAATCAAGGCGCTCGATTTCCCGAAGATCGCCTGATCGGTCCGTTCCTGCGCGAACGAGCTGGCCTTCCAGGTCGATAGCGTCGTCCCAGGAGAACCGGACCGGGTCAGACATCAGGCATTTCCTCAAGCACACGGGACAGCTGGCATTTTCCGCCTTCCCGGCATGCTGGCAGCGCGCGGGGGCAATTCAATCCAATAATCCGATGGCACCGGTCGGTGGACACCAGACCGCTCACTGGCTAGCACATTGGCCCGAACGAGTTCACGGCAGGACCGGGGGGCCCGATGGGTGAGCTGGAAGGCAAGGTAGTTATCGTAACCGGTGCCGGGAACGGGATCGGCCGGGAGTCCGCCATTGCCCTCGCCCGCGCGGGCGCCAGCGTCCTTGTCAACGACATCGGGACCAGCGTGGAAGGGGTCGGCGCGTCGGCGGGACCGGCGCAGCAGGTGGCGGAAGAGATCGCAGCGATCGGGGGCCACGCCGCGTACAATTGCGAATCCGTGGCCTCACTCGACGCCGTGCGCCGGATGGTCGAGCAGGCGCGGGACCAGTTGGGCGGGCTTCATGCCATCGTCCACCCGGCGGGTATTTCCCGCCGCGCCCCGCTCAAGGATATGAGCGAGGAAGACTTCGACTCGGTGATCGCAACGCACCTGCGCGGCGCGTTCAATGTCGCGCGGGCTTCCCTGCAGCTGTTCCTCGACCAGGATGAGGGGGCCTATGTCTTCTTCACCTCGACCGCAGGTCTCTACGGTGAGCAGCAGCTTGCCAACTATGCGGCGGCCAAGCTCGGCGTCGTCGGCTTCAACAAGGTGGTCGCAATGGAGACCACAGGCACCGGCGTGCGCAGCAATGCGATTTCGCCCTTCGCGTGGACGCGAATGGTGGATTCCATCTCCGATCAGCTTTGGGGGCAGTCAGCCGCGGCGGAAGCGGCCAAGGCCGCCGTGCGCGCGGACCAGGTCGCCCAGCTGGTTGTCGCCCTGTGCAGCCCACGCATCAAGGCAAGCGGGCAGGTGTTCGGCGCGCGCGGCAACGAGCTCATGGTGTTTGGCGACATGCTGCCGACGCGGTCCATCGCCGCGGTGGAAGGCTGGACGCCCGAAGCGATTATTGAACGCGCGCTGCCGGCGATGAAGCCGGGTTTCTCCACCATCGCGAATTCGTTCGACCTGTTTCGCTATCGTCCGCTCTGATCTGGCGGCAACGCATCGCCCGAGCGCCAGCGCGCCCGCTCACTCCCACTCGATCGTTCCGGGCGGCTTGCTGGTATAATCATAGACCACCCGGTTGATGCCCTTGACCTCGTTGATGATCCGGGTCGCAACCCGGCTGAGGAAGGCGGCGTCGAAGGGATAGATATCGGCCGTCATGCCATCGGTGCTGGTGACGGCGCGCAGGGCGCAGACGTTGTCGTAGGTCCGCCCGTCGCCCATCACGCCCACGGTGCGGACGGGGAGCAGCACGGCGAAGGCCTGCCAGATCGCGTCGTAGAGCCCGGCGTTGCGGATTTCCTCGAGGTAGATCTGATCGGCCTTGCGCAGCACGTCGCAGCGCTCGCGCGTGACTTCGCCGGGGATGCGGATGGCAAGGCCCGGGCCCGGGAAGGGATGGCGGCCGACGAAGATCTCCGGCAGGCCCAGTTCGCGGCCAAGTTCGCGGACCTCGTCCTTGAACAGCTCGCGCAGCGGCTCGACCAGCTTCATGTTCATCCGCTCGGGCAGGCCGCCGACGTTGTGGTGGCTCTTGATCGTCACCGATGGCCCGCCGGTGAAGCTCACGCTCTCGATCACGTCGGGATAGAGAGTCCCCTGCGCGAGGAACTCGGCCCCGCCGATCCCGCGCGCCTCTTCCTCGAACACGTCGATGAAGGTCTTGCCGATAAACTTGCGCTTGGCCTCGGGGTCGGTCACCCCGGCGAGGCCGCCGAGGAACAGGCCGGAGACATCCTTGTGGATCAGCGGGATGTTGTAATGGCCTTTGAACAGGCCGACGACCTGCTCGGCCTCGCCCAGCCGCATCAGGCCATGGTCGACGAAAACGCAGGTCAGCTGGTCGCCGATGGCCTCGTGGATCAGGACGGCGGCAACGGCGGAATCGACGCCGCCGGAAAGCCCGCAGATCACCTTGCCCTTACCGACCTGCTCGCGGATCTCGGCGATCTTGGTCTTGCGGAACTCGGCCATGGTCCAGTCGCCGGCGAGGCCGCAGACATGGCGGACGAAGTTCTTGAGCAGCTTGCCGCCGTCGGGCGTGTGGACCACCTCAGGGTGAAACTGCATCGCGTAAATGCGCTTCTCGTCGTTGGCGATCACCGCGAAGGGGGCGCCAGCGCTCGAGGCGACGGCGCGGAAGCCGGGGGCCAGGCGGGTCACCTTGTCGCCATGGCTCATCCACACCTGGTGCTTCTCGCCCTCGCCCCAGAGGCCGTCAAACAGGACGCAGCGGTCTTCGATATCGATGAACGCCCGGCCGAACTCGCCGGAATCGCCGAGAAGGACCTCCCCCCCCAATTGTTGCATCAATGCCTGCTGGCCATAGCAGATGCCGAGCATGGGAAGGCCGCTGTCGAGGATTTCGTAGGGGATGCGCGGGCCGTTCTCGTCCAGCACCGAGGCCGGGCCGCCGGAGAGGATAATGCCCTTGGGTTGCATGCGGACAAAAGCGGCAGCAGCGCTGCCGAATGGTGCGATCTCCGAATAGACCCCCGCTTCGCGCACGCGGCGCGCGATAAGCTGGGTCACCTGGCTGCCGAAATCGACGATGAGGATCGAGTCTGATGGCTGGATGGTCATGCCCGGCGGATTAGCATGAGCGGGAGCCCTGTCCAGCGGGACGGGGCCGCTCTCCCCACTTGATTGCATAAAATGCAACATCTGTAGATGTTTTCGCACTTGCATCATTTAGTAAGCATGCTTAGTTGCACAGGCGAATACGCGGAATGGCGTATTGTGATCCGCCGGCAGACCGGCGGCAGGAAACAGGAGGTTACCATGGCCACTTTCACGAAGATCGTGCTGCCGGTCATCATCGCCGCTGGCACCAGCGGGCTGATGTTCACCGCCGCGCTCATCTGAACGCCGCGCGTCCACGACCGGAAGCCTGAGCGGCCGCCCCGAACAGGGCGGCCGTTTCGCGTTTATTTGACTATATTATGACATTGCCTTGAACTGCGCGTTGCGGCAGTCCGCGCCCTGGGGGACTTGCCGCATGACACCAGCCTTATCCACCAGCCGCCTATTCGTCGCCGAAGCGCTCGGCACAGGGCTACTGCTCGCCATAGTCGTCGGCTCCGGCATCATGGGCGCGCGCCTCTCGGGCGGGAACGACGCCATCGCGCTGCTCGGCAACGCGCTCGCCACGGGCGCGGGGCTCGTCGTGCTGATCCACGTGTTCGGGCCGATCTCCGGGGCCCATTTCAACCCGGTGGTAACGCTCGCCGCCCTGTTTGCGCGCCAGCGCAGCTCCGGCCAGGCTCTCGTCATGCTAACCGCCCAGTTCCTCGGCGCCCTGCTCGGCGTCTGGGCCGCGCACCTGATGTTCGGCGAACCGGTCCTGCAGGTCTCGGCCAAACTGCGCAGCGGGGGCGCCCAGGTCTTCGCCGAGGCGGTCGCCACCTTTGGCCTCATCGGCACGATCCTCGGGACCCAGCGCGCCCGGCCGGAGTTCACGCCCATGGCCGTGGGCCTGTACATCACCAGCGCCTACTGGTTCACCGCCAGCACCAGCTTCGCCAATCCGGCGGTGACCCTGGCGCGTAGCTTGTCGGACACCTTCGCCGGCATCGCCCCGGCTTCGGTCCCGGGATTCATTGCGGGCCAGGTCGCCGGCGGGCTGGCCGGCATGATCGTGTTCGAATGGCTGCTGGCCAAACCCGGGCAGGACCTGCCCGTCGATGAATTCACGGGAGCCTGAACCATGAGCGACTTTCCGATCACCATCTACCACAACCCCAAGTGCGGTACCTCGCGCAACACCGTCGCCATGGTGGAAGCCGCCGGTTACCAGCCCGAGGTGATCGAATACCTGAAAGCGGGCTGGACCGCGCCGCAGCTCGAAGGCCTGGTCAAGGCCACCGGCGGCACGGCGCAGGACCTGCTGCGAGTGAAGGGCACCCGGGCCGAGGAGCTTGGCCTGACCACGCCCGGCAAGAGTGACGCCGAAGTGATCGCCGCGATGGTGGCCGATCCGATCCTCGTGAACCGGCCGATCGTGGTCACGCCCAAGGGCACGAAGCTGTGCCGCCCGTCTGAACTGGTGCTCGACTTGCTGGAGCGCAGGCCGCAGAGCTTCACCAAGGAAGACGGCGAGGTGGTGAAGATCTGACATCCAACTCCCGTTCCTCCCGAGCTTGTGGAGGGACTACGCCGAGCGTTAGCGAGGCAGCAGTGCGGGTTCTCGCCTCGCTCGAACTAGTCCCTCGACAAGCTCGGGAGGAACGGATTTCGGAAACAGGCAGCTTACAATTCTACCCGCGCCGTCACCCTAATATCCCGGCCCGCCAGCGGTGCGTAGTCCTTGAGGAACGAGGCATGGCGCCGCGCCACCACGTCGAACAGGTTGTTGGCCGATAGGGTGAAGGTCAGCGGCCGGTCCTCGCCCCATGGCCGCCATGCGGCGCTGGCGTTGACCATGGTGTAGCCCGGCGTCGGCGTTTCATTGATCGCGACGCGGTTCTGCGTGGTCACGTGCTCCACTTCGGCGCGCAGATCGAGCTTGCGGCTGGTCGCCTCCAGCCCGCCGAGCAGGCGCAGCGGGGGGATCCGCGGGGCCGGACCGTAGCCGTCGATCGTCGCCCGCACCGCGTCGGCCATGCCGTCAGCGGCCAGCTTCCAGTCTCCAAGCCGCGCCAACTTGGCGTGGCCTTCCAGTTCGAACCCGGCCCAGCGCGCGTCGGCCTGCTGGCCCTGGTAAACCGGAAGCCCGTCGATCACCGCCCCGGTGCGGGCATCGTAGATGAAGTTCTTGAACCAGGTGTAATAGGCCGAGGCTTCCAGCCCGTAGTCGGCATCGCCGCCCTTGAAGGTGAGCTCGGCGCTGGTCGCCCGCTCCGGGCGGAAGTCGGGATTGCCGATCTCGAAGGCCTCGGTCCCGGCGTGGGGGCCATTGGCGAACAGTTCCTCCGCCGCCGGGGCGCGCGCCGTGCGCGAAAGGTTCAGGCCCAGCCGCCAGCCGGGAACCACCGCATAGGAAGCCCCGATGGAGCCTGAGAAGGTATTGAACCGCCGCTCGCCGCTGAAAAATTGCGCCTGGCCAGCCAGTGGCGATGCGGTGATCTTCGCATATTCGAACCGGGCCCCCGCTTCGAGCTTGAGCGCGCCGTAATCGAGCTGCTGGACCGAGAACAGACCGAAGGACTGGGTGCCGTTCTTCGGCAGGAAAGCCTCGTCGCCTATCACGTTGAAATCGCGGTTGACGAACTGCGC
>DASTGC010000033.1:0-6149 GCA_035719485.1 Novosphingobium sp. | reverse complement strand
AACATGGCATTGCCGGTGATGACCCGCGCCGCGGTAAGGTTGAGCGGGAAGGTCCAGCCGTTCTCGGTCCGGGTCAGCGGCCCCTCCTGGACCAGCCGCTCGGCACGCAAGCCCCCCACGGCCAGCCGGTCGGCGGTAAGGCGGTGGTCGATGACCAGGCTGCGGAACGCCCCGTCGAGCGTGGCGGTCAGCCGGGCATTGTCCAGCCGCACCCCGGGCCCGAACAGGTCCGGATCGCGCAAGGCGGCATCGAGGCGCAGCTGGCGGAACGCGTTCTTGGCCAGGTCCACCGTGCCGTTGCCGCCCAGCAGCACCCCGCGTCCGCGGGCGGAGAACTGCCCCGAAAGCACCGAGTTGACCAGCGTTCCCTCCCCCGCCACGGCCACTTCCGGGCCGGCTGCGCGGGCGGGGACGCCGCTCAGGAAGCCATCGGGATGGACCGGCCCGCTGAAGCTGTACCGCCCGGCGCGGTTGCCGATGGCAAGGTCCGCCAGCCTCTGCCCGGGCTGGATGACGAGCGCCCGTCCGTTCCACGCGGCATAGCGCCCCGCCCCGTCCACCTTGATCGCCAGGCTGTCCTTCGCACCCGTAAGCGCGGCGAGGAAGCCGCCCTTCGGCGCGGCGATATCCACCTTCAGGACAAAGCGGTCGCGCTTGGGCTCGCTGTCGAGATAACCGTAGAGCCGATCCTGCCCGCCGAGCTGGCCGTCGGTGGTCAGCAGCACCCGCCCCTTGCGGATATCGGCCCGGGCGACGAGGTCGATCCGGCGCTGTTCGCCGAAAATGCCCTTGGACACGGTCAGCCGGTCAAGCTGGAACTGATCCACCCGGATATCGAAATCGGGCAGCAGCGGCGCGTTGGGATCGCCCGGCTTGAGGTGCGGCCCGCGATAGAGCGTGCCGCGATGCAGGATCAGCTTGCGCACATCCAGCCCGGTGGTGAACCAGTGCAGCGGTCGCCAGTCGAGCTCGACCACCGGCACGCGCAAGAACAGCCCGTCGGGGTCGGAAAACTTCACGTCGCGCAGCGTGGCCGCGCCCATCAGCGATCCGTCTATCCGCCCGATATCGACCCTGAGCCCGGAGGCCGGCGCATAGCGGGCGATCCGGTCAACCACGAAGCGGTGGCCGATCGGACTTTCCAGCACGACCAGCGCCACCGCCACCAGCCCGAGCAGGGCAAGCAGGCCCGCGGCAATCCAGCGCAGCCAGTCCGTCATCCGGCGGTGGCGCACGACCACCACCTCCTCCGCCCCTGTCTCGGGCACCGCGCCGGGCGAAGCGGCGTCCTGCTCCATCAGAACGACTGCCCCAGCGCCACGCTGACCGAGATCCGGCTGTCGCCCGGGCGCGGGTTGAGCGGGGTGCCGAGATCGATCCGGACCGGCCCGAACCCGGTCTTGTAGCGCAGGCCAAGCCCCGCGCCGTAGCGCATGTCACGGAACGTGGGCGTGATCGAGGCCGAGACCGAGCCCGCATCGATGAACGGCACCAGTTGCAGCGCCCCACCCATCAGCCCGGTCCCGATCCGCGCCTCGAGGCTGAGCTCCACCAGCGAGCGCCCACCGGAAGGCGCGTTGGCCGTGTCGCGGGGGCCGATCTGCTGGTAGCCATAGCCGCGCACCGAGCCACCGCCGCCGGCATAGAACCGCCGCGAGGGCGCGATGTTCTCGAGTGCCGTGCCCGGGATCGAGCCAACCCGCGTCCGCCCGGCGATGACCAGCCGGTCGTTCACCGGATAATAGGCCGAGGCATCGGCCTGGATCCGCGCATAGGTCACCTGCGGGCCGCCCTTCTGCTTGGAAATCTCCGGCGAAATCCGCAAGCTGGCGCGCCAGCCCGTGGTCGGATCGAGCAGGTTGTCGGAGCGGTCGATGGCCCCGCGCAGCGGCAGCGCGGCGACGAAATAGGTATTGCGCGGCACCGACTGCCCGGTCACCGCGCTCTCCCGTTCCTGCGTGGCGAGAGTCTCGAGCCCGACCGACCAGGTCCACGGCTTCTGGAACAGCAGCGTGGTGAGCTTCTCGAAAGTCGCGGCAAAGGCCACCGTCCGCGCGGTATAGGCCTCGCGCTTGACGGTGTTGCCGTAGAGATCGAGCGTCAGCACCTGGTCGCGCCCGTGGAAATTGTTCCAGCGTACCGTGGTGCCGACCAGCTGCTCCTTGGTGCCGGCGATCCCGCGCACCCTCAGCATGCCCTCGGGCGGGAAGAAGTTGCGGTGCTCCCAGCTCGCCTCCAGCCGCACCCCGTCGCCGGTGTCGTAGCCGGCAAGGCCCGCGATTGTGCGCAGCGGCCCCGGCACCATGCTGACGTCGAGCGCCACCTCTCCGGTGGGCGCCTGCCCGTTCTGCCCGGTCGCCGGCGGCGGCGCAACCTCGCGGGGGGTAACGGTCACGCTGGAGACGAGCCCCGTCGCCAGGATCGCGCGCTTCAGGTCGTCCTGGTCGCTGCGCTTGTAGAGGTCGCCCCGCTCGAACCGGGCGATGTCCGCGAGGTGGTGCGAGGAGAGGAAGCGCGGGTTCCGGCTGATCACCTGGCCGAAGCGATACTTGCCGCCCGGCTCGGTCGGGATCGTCAGGTCGCCCTCGGCGCGCTTGTGGTCGACCAGCAGGTCCGGATCGCCCACCTTGGCGAAGGCATAGCCGCTCTCGCCGAGATCGGTGTCGAGCTTGTTGCGCGCCGAAACGATCCGGTCATTGTCGATCGGATCGCCGGTAAGGATCGGGAAGGCCCCCCGCAGCCGGGGATAGTCCGGCCCGGTGAGCGAAAGATGGCCGAGGTCGATCGCGCCGAAGCGATAGCGTTCACCCGGCGCGATGTAGAAGCGCACTGCGGCATCGGCGCTGGTCTCCCCCGCCGCCGCGCCGGCCACCCGCGGATTTCCCACCGTCTGGGTGACGAGCGCGTCGTAATAGCCGTAGATCCGTAGCAAGCGCTCGAGCAGGTCCTTGTCGGCGCGTGCGCGGGCGGCAACCTGGGCGATGGAGTCCTTGTCGGTGTCGTACTTGCGCAGGGCCGAAAGCGCGCGGAACCGGTCGACGAAGGCGCCCTGCTCGGGAAAGGTCTTGAACGTCTGCGGGAAGACCAGCGTCAGGTGGTTGCCGACCTTGATCTCCTCGCCCGCCAGCGCAGCGTCGGGTTTCGGCAGCTGCTGCTCCTGGGCAAGGGCCTGGGCGACGTCCGGCTCGGCCGGCAGTGAGGCGAGCGCCGGCGGCTGGGGCAGGCTGTCGGGCCAGGGCACCGTGAGGCCCGGCAGCTCGGCCATCGGCGCGGCAGGATCAGGCGCCGCCGGCTCACCGGCAATCGGCGAGGTCGCCGGGGCTGCGGCCGGCGCACTGTTCGCCCAGCTTTCCGGATTCGCCACCGCCGCGTCCGGGATCAGGTCCTTCAGCTCCTGGTCGGTCGTCTGGGCAAGGCCCGGTACAGGCGAAAGCAGCAGCGCCGCACCGGCGGCGAGCAGGGTGGCAAGGGCGCGGAGAGATCGACGATGGGCCAGGTCAGGCGAAGACGTGGTCGGCGTCGCCCAGGGGGAGGTTGTCCTTGGTGCCCGGCTCGGGCGCCGTGCTCGTTCTGGTTTTTCCGGCAATGGCGGCGACCAGACGGTCCTGCTCGGCATCGTCAATGCGTTCCCAGCCTTCGCGGCCGAGGCGTTCGAGCGGCCGGTAACGGATCTTGTACTGCATGCGCTCGGACTGTTCGACCCAGTAGCCGAGATACACGTAGGGCAGTCCCATCTGGGCCGCGCGCTGGATGTGATCGAGAATGATGTAGTTGCCAAGCCCTGCGCGCGCCTCGTGAGCGGGATCGAAGAAGCTGTAGACCATCGACAGGCCATCGCCCTGCCGATCCGTCAGGCAGGCACCGACAAGACGGCCCGGCGTGATCCCGTCACCCGGTTCCCGATATTCCGTCACAAAGCTCGTGACGGGGGTATGTTCCACCATGTCGGCGAAATCGACTTCGTCCATCTGGGTCATCCCGCCGCCTGGATGGCGCGAGCCGAGATAGGCCTGGAGCAGTTCGAACTGCTCGGCGGTCGACCACGGTTGGCATTCGCTGACGACGAGGTCGGCGTTGCGTCGCAGGTTGCGCCGCTGGGTGGGCGAAGGGCGGAACTCCCCGGCTACGACCCGCACCGACTGGCAAGCCGAACAGTCGAGGCAGGAGGGGCGATAGGCGACGGTCTGGCTGCGGCGGAAGCCGATCCGGCTCAGCGCATCATTGAGCGCGTCGGCATGGGGCCCCTTGAGCTCGGTAAAGACCTTCCGCTCCATCCGCCCCGGCAGATAGGGGCAGGGCGATGGGGCGGTAACGAAGAACCGGGGAAAGCGGACAGGTGCTGTCACTGAACCGGCGTCCTTTGCCCCGTTGTGCCCCGCGCGACCTATTCGCGCCGTTTCCGCCAATATGCCGCCGGAGTGGCAAGGATGAAAGAGCCTTAACCATCATTTTCACGGCGAATACGGAGATGGTTGGCCCCGGAATGGGGCAATGCGGACGCAAGATGGCCGTTATCGCGGAGCTTGATGGTAAATGGGTGGCAAGGCATCTGATGCCCAGTCCGTCATGCTGAACTAGTTTCAGCATCCATGGCGCAGGCAAAGTTGCAGTTTGCTGTTGATGCGCCGCAGGGCTCGCCAGCCGGATGCCTGTGTTTGTGCACGAAAGATGGATGCTGAAACTAGTTCAGCATGACGGTGGCTGAAAGCGTCGGAGGTGAGCGCCGAGCCCCCGCCGTCAGTTCACATCCACCTGGCTGACATCGTAGCCCTTGGCCCGCAGGCTTGCCACCAGTGCCTCCAGCTGCTCGCGGTCGCGCGCCTCGCATTCGATGTCGGTGATCAGGCCCTTGGCCGGAAGGTGGGTGAAGATCCGCTGGTGCCAGATCTCGATGATGTTGATGTTGTGCTGGTTGAACTCTTCCATCACCTTGAACAGGGCGCCGGGGCGGTCCTGCAGGGTCAGGCGCAGGCGCGCCAGCCGGCCCGAGCGGGCAAGGTCGCGCAGCAGCACATTGGCCAGCAGCCGGGTGTCGATATTCCCGCCGGTCAGCACGATGCCCACCTTGCGGCCCGCAAATTTCTCGCGGTTGGCCAGCACGGCCGCCAGCCCCGCCGCGCCCGCGCCTTCCACCACGGTCTTCTCGATCTGCAGCAGCAGGGCGAGCGCGCTTTCCATCTCGCTCTCGCTGACCAGCAGGAAATCGTCCAGGAGGTTGCCCAGCACCTCGCTGGTGAAGCCGCCGGGCTGGAACACGGCGATGCCCTCGGCCAGGGTATCCCCGCCGATCGGGTACTGCGTGCCGCGCAGCAGGTTGAACATCGAGGGGAACAGTTCGGCCTCGACTCCGACCAGCCGGATATCGGGATTGAGCCCGCGCGCTGCGGTGCCCATCCCGGTCATCAGGCCGCCGCCGCCGATCGGGATCACCAGGGTGTCGATCTCCGGCACGTCCTCGAGCATTTCGAGCGCCACCGTGCCCTGCCCCGCGGCTACTTCCGGCGTGTCGAACGGATGGACGAAAGCCAGCCCCAGGTCCTGCTCGAGCCGGCGGGCATGGGCGTAGGCCTCGTCGAAGGTCTCTCCTTCGAGCACCACCGTCCCGCCGACCTGCTCGGTCTGCATGACCTTCACCATCGGCGTGGTGCGCGGCATGACGATGGTGACCGGCACACCTAGGCGCGTGCCATGATACGACAGCCCCTGCGCGTGATTACCCGCCGAAGCGGCGATCACGCCGCGGGCGCGCTGCTCGTCGGTAAGCAGCAGCAGGCAATTGAGCGCGCCGCGCTCCTTGTAGGCGGCGGTGAACTGGTGGTTCTCGAACTTGATCCAGATGTCGCACCCGGCGATCTGCGACAGCGTCTTGCTGTGCAGGGTCGGCGTGTGGACCACCTTGCCCGCAATTCGCGCCGCCGCCGCGCGAACATCGGCGAGCGTCAGGAGCGAAGCGGCAGCAGGGGCCGGGGTTGCAAGCGTAGACATGATCGGCGCGCCCTACTGGAAAGCGCGGGCGATGTCGATTGGGGGAGCTACCGGCTCTCGGCAGGCCTCCCCTTCCGGGAAAACAGCGCAAACAGCGCCGTCACCGCGACGATCGCCACCGTATCGGCCGCCCAGTCGCGGATGTCGCAGTCGCGGTGCAGCGC
>DASTGC010000032.1:0-4082 GCA_035719485.1 Novosphingobium sp. | reverse complement strand
CGCAGGGGTTTCGATGAGGGCAATATCACACAGAGCCGCAGTCGTGGCAGCCATGCTGCTCGGCGCCATGGCTTCGGCTCCGGCTCACGCCGACGTCAAGGCCGGCGCCGATGCCTGGAGCCGGGGAGACTATGCCTGGGCGGTCTCACAGTGGCAGGGGCCGGCCGCTTCCGGCGATCCCGACGCGCAGTTCAACCTGGGTCAGGCCTATCGCCTGGGCCGCGGCGTCCCCCGAGATCTTGCCCGGGCCGAGGAGCTGTTCGGCAAGGCCGCGGCCCAGGGCCATACCCAGGCGGCTGATAATTACGGCCTGCTGATGTTCGATCGCGGCGCCCGCGCCCAGGCCCTGCCCTATGTAAAGGCAGCGGCAGACCGGGGGGATCCGCGCGCGCTCTATCTGATGGGTATTGCCCACTTCAACGGCGATCTGGTCCCCAAGGACTGGGTGCGCGCCTATGCCCTGATGACCATGGCCCAGTCCGCCGGGCTGCCGCAGGCGGGGCCCGCCATGCAGCAGATGGACGGGTTCATTGGCCTACCACAGCGCCAGGAGGGCGTCAGGCTCGCGCAGCAGATGGCGCAACAGGCCGACGCGACCCGCGCCGCCACCATTGCCTCGAACGACCTCGGCGCGCCCGGGCCCGTCGCCAGAGCCGCACCGCGCCCTGTCCAGCCGGCCGCGCCCGAAATAAAGAGCACCACCGGCGGAGCAGCCACGGCAGGTGCGGACTATGCCCGGCCGGCGTCACCTCAATCGCCGCCGCTGCCCATGGCCACGGCAAAGCCGGCAGCGCCCCGCACCGCCGCCACAACGGCCCCGCCGACCCCGTCGCTCCCGGCCACTGTCAGGTCGACCCAGGTCAAGCCCCCGGCACCTGCGCTTGCATCGCCCGCTGCCCAGCCGCACGCAGCGGCCCCGTCCAGGACATGGCGGGTGCAGCTCGGCGCCTTCGGGGTTCCGGCCAATGCCGATGCCTTGTGGGCCCGGGCATCAGCGCGACCGGAGCTTGCTGGTCACCGGCGGATCAACCTCCCGGTAGGCAAGGTCACCAAGCTGCAGGCCGGCGGCTTCGCAACGCAATCGGCGGCGGCCGCAGCCTGCACCGCGCTGGCGAAGGCCGGCTACACTTGCCTTGCTGTAGCCGAATGAGTAGGGGGCTCGCCGGACTCGCCTTGTTTTTGCGACCTGCTCGCAATACCTAGGGGGCCGCTAGAAGGACCCAGGCCCGCGTCGTGAAAGTGTGCTTCTGCAATACGATCACAGAGCAGGAGCTGCGCGACGCCGCCCTGCTCTGCAAGGGCGATGTGGAGGCGGTCTACGCCTTCCTTGGCAAGGAATTCTATTGCCGCCGCTGCTTTGGCGAGGCTAGCGGGCTGGTCGCCGATGCGCGGGCCCGAGCCGGCTCGTCCAACAACTAGTCTGCCTCACTTCTTCGTCGCGAACGGGTTCTTCGGGCTGCGCAGCGTCAGCCGGATCGGCACGGCCTCGAAGCCCAGTTCGCGGCGGATGCCGTTCACCAGGTAGCGCCGGTATGATTCGGGCAGCATGTCGAGCCGCGTGCCGAACAGCACGAATCCCGGGGGCCGGGTCTTCGCCTGGGTAATGTAGCGCAGCTTGATCCGCCGCCCGCCCGGCGCCGGCGGCGGGTTGGCGGCGAGGGCATCGTCAAACCAGCGATTAAGTGCCGCGGTCGGCACCCGCTTCGACCAGGCATCGCGGATCTCGAAGGCGGCCTCGATCAGGCTGTCGAGTCCCTTGCCGGTCCTCGCCGAGACCGACAGCAGCGGCACCCCGCGGACCTGCGCCAGCCCCTCGTCCAGTGCCGCGCGCACGCCATTGAACAGGCCCGAGGCGTCCTCCGCCCCCACTTTCCCGGCAACGTCCCACTTGTTGATGGCGATGATCAGCGCCCGGCCCTCTTCCAGCACCAGCGATGCGATCTTGAGGTCCTGGTGCTCCAGCCCGCGCGTGGCGTCGAGCAGCAGCACGACCACCTCGGCGAAATCCACCGCGCGGCGCGCATCGGCGACCGACAGCTTCTCCAGCTTGTCGACCACCTGCGCCTTCTTGCGCATGCCCGCCGTGTCGATCAGGCGGACCGGCCGGACCTCCTGCGTCTTGGGATCGGTCCAGCGCCAGTCTACCGCGATCGAATCTCGGGTGATCCCCGCCTCCGGCCCGGTCAGCAGCCGGTCTTCCTTGAGCAGCGCATTGATCAGCGTGGACTTGCCCGCGTTCGGCCGACCGACGATGGCGAGCTTGAGCACCGCCTTCGGATCATACTCCTCCTCGTCCCCGGCCTCCTCGGCCTCCGGATCGGGCTGCTTGTCGTCAAGGTGCGGCAGCAGGGCCTCGAACAGATCGGCCAGTCCCTGCCCGTGCTCGGCCGAAAAGGCGATCGGCTCGCCGAAGCCCAGACTGAACGCCTCGTAGAGCCCCGGATCGCCCGCCGACCCTTCCGCCTTGTTGGCAAGCAGGACGATCGGCACGGTGCTCGAACGTAGGTGCCGCGCGATTTCTTCGTCGAGCGGCGTGATCCCGGCCCGCGCATCGACCACGAACAGCGCCACGTCGGCCCCCTGCAGCGCCGCCTCGGTCTGCTGGCGCATCCGGCCGGGCAGGCTGGCAGCGTCCTCGTCTTCCCAGCCCGCCGTATCCACGATGGTGAAATCAAGGCCAAGCAGGTGCGCCTCGCCGAAGCGGCGGTCGCGCGTCACTCCGGGCTGGTCGTCGACCAGGGCGAGCTTCCGGCCGACCAGCCTGTTGAACAGGGTCGACTTGCCCACGTTGGGACGCCCGATAATGATGACCTGGGGGAGCATGATCCTCGCGCCAGTGCCGGTTTTGTGCCGGCAGCGCAAGCCGCGCGCCACCTCCCCGGCGATAGCCGCGCAAATGCAAACGCCTTGTTAACCTTCTTCGCAGAGACTGCGTTAACCGAAATTCACCGATTGATTCACGCGATGTGGGGAAAAGCCGTCCTTCTGTGCGCCGTGGCCCTGGCCGCCAGCGCCACCCCGGCCCTGGCCGACCGGGTGGTCGACAGCGACCGCGTGCTTGGCGGCGGCAGCGCCAGTCTTCCGCCCTACCTGCAATGCGTTCCCTATGCCCGCCAGGTCACCGGCGTGAACATCTTTGGCGATGCGCGGACATGGTGGGACCAGGCCGAAGGCCGCTACGCCCGCGGACACCGCCCGAGGGTCGGCGCGGTGATGACCTTCCGGCCCTATGGCCAGATGACTCTGGGCCACGTCGCCGCGGTCAGCCGGATCATCGACAGCCGGACCGTGCTGCTGCGCCATGCCAACTGGAGCCCGATCAACGGCCGCCGCGGCCAGATCGAGAACGATGTCGCCGCCGTCGATGTCTCCCCGGAGAACGACTGGAGCGAAGTGCGCGTCTGGTTCGATCCGATCCAGGACCTGGGCACCACGCATTGGCCGGTGGAAGGCTTCATCTATCCGGCGAAAGCGCGGAAGGCCGACGCTATGAGCGGGACCATTGATGCCGGGTTCGACCCGATCGGAGCGATCATCGCCGCGCGTCTTCGGCTGCGCTGATCAAGCCTTTGCGACGGGCGCGCCTTCGCCCAGGTCTTCGTACCAGGCTTCGACCGGGCCGTTCAGCTTGATCGTCAGCGGCTGGCCCTTGCGGTCCATGGTCTTGCCCGCCTGGACGCGGACCCAACCCTCCGAGATACAGTATTCCTCGACGTTGGTCCGCACCACGCCCTTGAACCGGATGCCAACGCCGCGGCGCAGCTTGTCGCCATCGAAAAACGGGCTGCGCGGGTTGATCGCCAGGTGATCGGGGGGGACATCGGGGCCGGAGGTCTGTTCGTCGCTCATGCGCCGCCTCTAGAATCCTGTGCCGGCTTGTCAACGCAGGCGAAGGGCACTAAGGGCGCGGCTCCCGACGGAATGGGCGCGTAGCTCAGCGGTAGAGCACACCCTTCACACGGGTGGGGTCACAGGTTCAATCCCTGTCGCGCCCACCATTCCGCAGGCCTCCCTATACGCCTTTTGCGCCATGGGCCGCTCGCCGGTCCTGGTCCACTGTGCCCGCCTTGGCATGATGGGGC
>DASTGC010000031.1:0-7308 GCA_035719485.1 Novosphingobium sp. | reverse complement strand
CGGTGAGGATGGCGATGGTAACGCCGGTTCCCGCCGCCATGCGGGTGAGCGTGGCATGGTGCTGGCGGGCGAGGATCTCGGTCGGGGCGAGCAGGGCAGCCTGGGCGCCAGCTTCCACCGCCACCAGCATGGCCTCGAGCGCCACCACGGTCTTGCCCGCGCCGACGTCGCCCTGCAAGAGCCGCAGCATGGGCGATGCCTGGGCCATGTCGCCTTCGATCTCGGCAATCGCGCGGCGCTGTGCCCCGGTCAGCCCGAAGGGCAGCGACAGCTTCGCGCGCAACCGCCCGTCGCCGCGCAGGCTCTGGCCTACCCGCGCCCGGTTGGCATTGCGCACCAGCAACAGGGCCAGGCTGTTGGCGAACAGTTCGTCGTAGGCCAGCCGATCGCGCGCCGCCTTGTCCTCGCCGCGGTGTGCCGCGATCATGGCCGGCTTCCATGCGGGCCAGCCCACGCGTGCGAGCAAGCCGGGCTCGATCCATTCCGGCAGGTCGGGCAAGTGCGCGAGCGCCTGTCCGACGAGGGCGGCGATCCGCCCCTGGGTCAGGCCTTCCGACAGCGGGTAGACCGGTTCGCACAGCGTCCCCAGCGCCACCGCGCCATCCTCGGCGACATGCTCGGGATGGACGATCTGCAGTGTCTGACCGTACTGGTCGAGCCGCCCGGCAATCCAGCGCGGCTCGCCCAGCGGCAACTGCTTCTTCGCCCAGCCGGCATTGCGCCCGAAGTAGGTCAGCGAGCAGATATTGCCTGCGGCGTCCTCGGCATGGACGCGAAACGGGGCGCGAACCGAGCCGCCGGAGCGATAATCACGCGGGGTCAGGCAAACGACGATCTGCTCGCCCACCCCGGCCTCGTCGAGATTGGCGACAGCGCGGCGCTGAACGAAGCGGTCGGGCAGGTGGTAGGCCAGGTCCCGCACCCGCGTCAGGCCGAGCTTGTCGAGCGGCCGCATCACTCCGGCGCCGACACCCTTCAGGCCGGCGCTTTCGGCAAAGAGGGGATTGAGCTGCTCGGGACGCATGCCGCAGGGTCATAGCCGGTCGTGCGCATTTCGCCACCTCCTCACCAGTTTTGATGCAGCGCATGGAATCCGGACGCGGGGGGTGCTCCATCTCAACCGACAGAACAGGAGACCGCCGATGCTGCTACCCCACGGAACGTTGATCGCCCTGGTCGACGGTCACAATTTCCAGCTCTTTCGCAATGCGGGAAACGAGGCGACGCCCGAACTCGATCCCCTGCCCAGCCCGAAGCTGGATACGCACAACCATTCCGGCACCAGCCACCACTCGCGGCCCGGAAACCATGCCGCTTCGCTCGTTGCCGAGGACGCCCATGCCCTTGCCGCCGCGATCTGGCTCAACCAGCAGGCCTTGGCCGGCAAGATCACGCACCTGGTCGTGATCGCCGCGCCGCGAACCCTTGGCGAGATGCGGCAACACTACCAGAAGCCGCTGCAGCAGGCGCTGATGGGTGAGCTGGCCAAGGATCTTTCCGGCCGCAAAGGGCCTGAAATCCTCGCCGCGCTCCGGGGGAAGTGAACGCGGCAGCACGACGGGCGGGGCCAGACTTGCCCCACCGGGCATGATCGACTAGCGCCGGGCCATGGACGAAGCCCGCCTCAAACGCCTCCAGTTCCGCGCCTGGCATCGCGGCACCCGCGAGGCGGACTACATGATCGGTTGCTTCTTCGACCGTTTCCATCGGCAGTGGGGCGAACCCGAAATCGCCTGGTTCGAAGCCCTGATCGAAGAGGAAGACGTCGACATCCTAGGCTGGGCGCTGGGCACACTGGCCATACCGGATGAATTCGCCGGTGCGCTGATGGACCGCATGAGGCAGCTTGACTACGTCGAAATCCCTAGCTGAGGACCATTAGCAAATCGTTTGCGTCCGCCTGATAAGGCGGGCTGCATGGCCTGGCTCGACTGTCTCGCGCCCGACGACAATTACTCCGGTGTGCCTACCAGCGCTCCGGCTCCTGCTACCATGCGCCGATTGCAAGCGAACCTGCTGGACCTGCCTGCGGCCCGTCAATGCTGGGACGTGCTTGCAGCAACCGCCGCGGAGCCCAACCCATTTCTTGAAAGCTGGTACCTCGTCCCCGCACTTTCCGCGCTCGACCCGGCCGGCGCGGTTGATGTGCTGGTTCTGCAAGCGGGCGACGCGTGGCTCGGCCTGATGCCGCTGGCGCGGCCACGGCGGTACTATGGCCGCCCCCTTGCCCACTTTGCCAACTGGCACCACCCCAACGCATTCGTCGGCGCACCGCTTGTCGCCCGCGGCGCGGAGGTGCTTTTCTGGACTGCGCTGTTCGACCTTCTCGATCGGGAGGCGGGCAGGGGCCTGTTCCTCCACCTCGCCGACCTGCCGATGGATGGCACTCTCGCCGCGGCACTCAAGCAGGTCTGCGCCACGCAGGGGCGGCCACTGGGGCTGGTCCATTGCGAAGAGCGGGCCATGCTTTCCTCCCCGCTCTTGCCCGAGGCTTATCTTGATGCCGCGCTCTCGGGCAAGAAGCGCAAGGAACTGCGCCGCCAGCACGCCCGCCTTGCCGAGCTGGGTGAGCTGGAATTCGTCCGCCGCCGGGATGACACCGATGTGGCGGAGTGGACCGCCGCCTTTCTGGCGCTGGAGGCGGCCGGGTGGAAGGGCAAGTCCGGCTCTGCCCTCGCCGGCAGCCGGGCGACCGCCAGCCTGTTTTCCGAAGCGATCGCCGGTGCCGCCGCGCGCGGCCGGCTGGAACGGCTGACCCTCAGTCTCGATGGCGCGCCCATTGCCATGCTTGCGACCTTCCTCGCCCCACCCGGCGGCTTTTCCTACAAGACGGCCTTCGACGAACGCTACGCGCGCTACTCGCCCGGCGTCCTGCTCCAGCGCGAGAACCTTGCCCTGCTGGCCGATCCTGCGCTTGACTGGTGCGATTCCTGCGCGGCGGCCGATCATCCGATGATCGATCATGTCTGGCGCGAACGGCGCGCGATCGGGCGGTTCTCGGTCGGCATCGGCGGCTGGGCACGGCGCCAGGCCTTCTCCCTCCTGCTCAGGGCGGAAATGGCGCGCTCCACCTTCGGCCCGAAACGCGCGGGAGGCAGGCCATGACCGTTTTCCCGCCCGAGGCGATCAAGACTTTCGCACAGAACTATCCCGAAGTTCCGCACAAGCTTGTCCACAGGCTTGCAGCGCACCCGCTGCTCGAGCTCGAAGCCCTCGCCAGCCTGGCCGAGGCGCTTCCCGCCGCTTCTGTCGAATACAACGCTGCCGACCTGCCGCTGGGGATCCACGGCAAACCGGATGCAACTGGCGTCCCCGTGGGCGAAACCATCCGACAGATCGGCCAATCCGGCTCGTGGGCAGCGCTCAAGAACATCGAGCAGGTCCCGGCCTATGCGGAACTGCTCCACGCATTGCTCGGCGAATTGCGCGGCGTGATCGAAGCGCGCACCGGGGCCATGCTCAAGCCTCAGGGGTTCATTTTCGTCACCTCGCCCGGGGGGGTCACGCCCTTTCATTTCGACCCCGAGCACAACGTGCTGCTCCAGGTGCGCGGGACCAAGGCCATGACCCAGTTCCCGGCGGGTGACCCGCGCTTTGCCCCCGACGAGACCCACGAGGCCTACCACACCGGCGGCGGACGCGAACTGCGCTGGGACGAAGCCTTCCTGCCGGGCGGCCGCGAATTCCACCTTGCCGCAGGTGAAGCGCTCTTCGTGCCGGTCATGGCGCCGCATTTCGTTCGCAACGGCCCCTGCCCGTCGGTGTCGCTGTCGATCACCTGGCGCTCGGAATGGTCCTTCGCCGAAGCGGACGCACGCGCCTTCAACAAGATCCTGCGGCGGATCGGCCTTTCTCCCCGGGCGCCGCAACGTTGGCCTGCGGGGAACCGCGCCAAGGCGATCTGCTGGCGGCTGCTCGGGCGCCTCGGCGCGGGGCGGAATTGACGCGGGCTTGATTGACGCAGGCGAAATGCAATGCCTAAGGGCGAAGCATGACTGCGATCTCGAACGAAGACTACACCCGCCAGCTGCTGGACCTGATCACGCTTGACCGGGTCGGTGACGACGATTTCGTCGGATCGCCGATGCCGCTGCACCTGCGCAGCGTGAACAAGCGCATGTTCGGCGGACAGGTGATGGCCCAGGCGCTCATCGCCGCCGAGGCCACGCTGCCCCGACCGCGGCCCCCCGCATCATTCCATTGCCGCTTCGTCCGCCCGGGTGCGGTCGACCACCAGATCGAGGCTCGCATCAGCCGCGACATCGACGGCAAGACGGTTTCCCATCGCCGGGTCGAGGTCAACCAGCTCGGCAAGCCGATCTTCACCGCCTCGATCATGTACCATGAGCCGACCGCTTCGGACGTCTTCCACCAGCCGCCCATGCCCGACGTCCCCTCGGGCGAGGCCTGCTACGCGCGCATGCTGGAGCAACAACGGGCCGCCGCCGAAGCTGATTCCTACCGAAGCTTCCTCTATACCCAGCCACCGTTCCTGGTTGCCCCGGTCGATCCGGCGCAGTGGACCACAGCCGAGCCGGCAGACGAGCCCTGCCGGGTGTGGATCCGCATCGACGGGCGGATCGGCGACGATCCCGCCTATCATCGTGCGCTGCTGGCCTACATCTCCGATACGACGATGCTGCGTGCCTGCGACGTCCGCCACGGCCTCAACTGGTTTCGGGGCGAACTGATCCAGGCCAGCCTCGATCATGCGATCTGGTTTCACGATGACTTCCGGATGGATGAGTGGCTGCTCCACTGCACCTACAGCGACTGGGCGGGCCGGGGGCGCGGCCTTGCGCGCGGCCATGTGTTCACGAGCGACGGTCGCCTCGTGGCAAGCACCAGCCAGGAAGGCATGGTGAAGGTCGTCAAGCGCCCGGGTTAGGAGCCCCTCCCACAGGGCTGACCGGCCTTTCCGCTTTGCCGGCATCAGCCCGAGGGATGATAGAAATCGTAGATTGACTGGGCGACCGCGGCGCTGACGCCAGGTGCGCGCTGCAGGTCTTCGATGCCGGCGGCGCGCACCCTGCTTGCCGTGCCGAAGTGGAGAAGCAGCGCGCGCTTGCGGGCCGGGCCGATGCCAGGAATCTCGTCCAGCGGGCTCGCGGTGATCGCGCGGCTGCGCTTTTCGCGGTGAGCGCCGATGGCATAGCGGTGGACCTCGTCGCGCAGCCGCTGGAGGTAGAACAGGACGGGCGAATTGACCGGCAGGGTCTTTTCGCGGCCATCGGGGAAGTGGAACACCTCGCGCCCTTCGCGGCCGTGGTGCGGCCCCTTGGCGATCGCGATCAATGGCAGGTCCTCGATGCCGAGCTCCTCCACCGTCTCGCGCACCGCGCACATCTGGCCCTTGCCACCGTCGATCAGGACCAGATCGGGCCAGGTGCCGTTCTCGCGATCGGGATCTTCGGCCAGCGCGCGGCCGAAGCGGCGGGCGAAGACCTCGCGCATCATGCCGAAATCGTCGTTGGTCTGCGCGGTGCGGATATTGAACTTGCGGTACTGGTTCCTGATGAACCCATCAGGTCCGGCAACCACCATCGCACCCAGCGCGCTCGTCCCCTGGATGTGGCTGTTGTCGTAGATCTCGATCCGCTGGGGCACTTCCGGCAGTTCGAGGAACTCGGCCACCTCGCGCAGGGTCCTTGCCTTGGTGCCGCTTTCGGCCAGGCGCCGGTCGAGCGCCTCGACGGCATTGCGCACCGCCTGCTCGATCAGCCGCCGCCGGTCGCCCCGCTGCGGGACCGAAACCTCGACCTTGCCGCCGGCTGCCTCGCGCAGGGCTTCGGCCAGCAACTCGGCCTCCGGCAGGGCGCGGTCGACAAGGATGCAGCGGGGCGGCGGCACTTCCTCGTAGAACTGGGCGAGGAAGCTGGTCAGCACCTCCTCCTCAGACAGCCCTTCGGTATGGGTGGGGAAGAAGGCGCGGTGTCCCCAGTTCTGGCCGCCGCGGATGAAGAAGGCCTGGATGGCGATCTGCCCGCCTTTGCCGGCCATGGCAAAGATGTCGGCGTTGCCGAGCCCCTCCGCGTTGATCGCCTGGCTGCCCTGAATGAAGGTGGCGGCGCGCAGCCGGTCGCGCAGCATGGCCGCCCGCTCGTAATCCAGCGCCTCGGCCGCCTCGGCCATCTGCGCCTCGATCTTCTTCTGCACGGCCTGTGACCTGCCGCCGAGGAAGTCCTTGGCCTCGGCCACCAGCTCGGCATAGGCCGCCTCGTCGATCCGCCCGACGCAGGGGGCCGAGCAGCGCTTGATCTGGTAGAGCAGGCAGGGCCGATCGCGCCGGGCGAAGAAGCTGTCGGTGCAGGACCTTAGCAGGAACAACTTTTGCAGGGCGTTGATCGTCGTGTTGACCGAACCGGCGCTGGCAAATGGCCCGTAGTAATTGCCCGCCGCCTTGCGCGCGCCACGATGCTTGGTGATGCGAGGGAACTGGTGATCGGCGCGCAGGAGGATGAAGGGGAAGCTCTTGTCGTCGCGGAGCAGCACGTTGTAGGGCGGGCGGTAGCGCTTGATCAGCTGCGCTTCGAGCAGCAGCGCCTCGGCCTCGGAATTGGTGGTGACGATGGTCATGCCGCGGGTCTGGCTGACCATGCGTTTGAGCCGCAGGGGCAGCCGCTCGACCTGGGTGTAATTGGCGACGCGGTTGCGCAGCACCCGGGCCTTGCCGACGTAGAGCACATCGCCCCGCGCATCGGTCATCCGGTAGACGCCGGGCTTGGCCGGCAAGGTGCGCGCGGTCTCACGGATCGCCGCAATGCCCTGTTCGAGATCGGGCTGGTCCGCGCCGCGCACGGTCCCCACCTGCGCCTCCTCATGGAAGCGCTCGGCGCCCTTGGGATTGGGCGGTGATCCGGCGGGCGTGCGGGCCATGGTGGGCAGATAGGTGATCAGGAGGCCCGCGTCATCCGGGCCCCTGTTCAAAACTGCTTGCGGAATTCCACCGAAATGACCCGCCCTTGCGGATCGAGCAGGTCCGGCTGGTAGGAAATCGGCACCACGCCGGACTGATCGGTCACCCGCTGGCGTGCGTCGAGCACATTGTCGATCTTCAGCGATAGGCGCGCATTCCTGAAGAACGGCGACGTGTCCGTCAGCGCCTTCTGCTGGCCGAGATCGGCAAAGGCCCGGAGGCTGACCTTGGCGAGCGCGCCGAAACGCAGGTCGCTTGAACCCGGCCCGCCGCTCCCACGCACATGGGTTGGTGCCGTCCAGGTGCCGTTGAAGCGCAGGCCGAAACCGCGATAAAATGCGCCGCCCTCGAACGTGAGGCTGTGCCGCGCCACCCCACCGCCGGTCAGCGCA
>DASTGC010000030.1:0-17221 GCA_035719485.1 Novosphingobium sp. | reverse complement strand
GGTGCCTTACCACGTCCGGCGGACTTTACTGGCCGCGCGAGAATGCCTTGCTGGTGGCTGACTTGCATCTGGAAAAGGCCAGCTTCTTCGCCCGTCACGGCCAGCAGCTCCCACCCTATGACAGTCGCGAAACGCTTGAGCGGATCTGCGCGGCCTTGCGGCAAACGGGGGCGCGGCGGGTGTTCTGCCTCGGCGATTCGTTTCACGACGGCGAAGGTCCGGCGCGGCTGGAGCCCCATGCTGCGGGCATGCTCGCCGCACTGGTGCGGGTGACGGACTGGGTCTGGGTCACCGGCAACCATGACCGAAGTGCCCCGCTCCCGGGTGAGCATGCCGCGGAGTTGGCGGTTGGCGGTCTGTTGCTCCGGCATGAAGCCAGGCCCGGTGAGCGCGCGCCCGAATTGTCGGGCCACTATCATCCCAAGCTGCGGATCACAGTGCGCGGGCGTCGCATATCCCGGCCTTGCGCCGTCAGGTCGGACAATCGCCTCGTTCTTCCAGCTTTCGGGGCCTTGACGGGCGGAATGGACGCCACTGCCCCGGCCATCATCGCCGCGCTCCAGCCGGCTAAGGCCATCGACGCCGTCCTGCCGGCGCGGGGCCGGCTGGTGGAATTCCCGCTTTGGCGGGCTGCCTGACCGGTGCCCCCGCGCTAACAGGCCGCGCGGGGGATCCAGATCAGCTCAGGGGTAACGCTTGGCCCAGTCCGGTGGATAGGGGGGCGCCCAGGCGGGGCCGGCAACCCAGGCGCTGCCGCGTGGGGCGAAGTTCTGCTCGATCGTGCCGACGCGCTGCATAGCATCCCTGACCGCGGCATCGCGGCAGGAGGGCAGGATGGGGCCGGATGAGGTGTCGCTCTCGCCCAGCTTGTCGCACAGGAAGCGCGCGGTCAGCGAAATCCGCTGGCGCAGGATATCGCGCCCGGCGGAGGTGGAGAGATCGAGATCGGCATAACTGACGGTCTGCGACAGCGACTGCACGCTGTCCGGAACGCGGCCATATCGGCCGACAACCGTGATGTCCTCTGAGGCAGGTTGGGCATGGGCCGGAGCCACTGCCGGCAGGGCCAATGCACAGGCACCGGATAAGGTGAGGGTCCTGAGGATATGGGAAGGTTTCATCAGGCATCTCCAGGCAAGTTGCGTTGCCCGTCCATCCCCACGACGATTGCGCCGCCGCGCCCGTTCCGTATTGCACGACGAGCCGTTGGCGGGGCACGACTGGACGCGGCTTGTAAACCTCCGCCCGGGGTTGGAAGGTCTGCCCACAGGAGAGACTCGTGGTCCGCATCGCAACCCTGACCCTCAACCCAACGATCGACGGGTCGAGCGACGCCGAACGCTTGCAGCACACCCACAAGGTCCGCACCTTCAACGAGCGGTTCGACCCGGGTGGGGGCGGGATCAACGTCGCGCGGGTGTTGGCGCGGCTCGGGGGGGAAGTGGAGGCGGTCTATCTTGCCGGAGGCGTCACCGGTCCGGTGCTGAGCGGCTTGCTCGAGCGCGACGGACTCCCTCACCAGGTGCTGCCGATCGCCGGCGATACTCGGATCAGCCTTGCCGTGCATGAGCGCTCGAGCGGCAAGGAATACCGCTTCGTTCCTCAAGGACCCAAGGTCAGCCCCGCGGAATGGCGCCAGTGCCTCGATGCGGTCGCCCGGCTTGACTGTGCCTGGCTGGTCGTGAGCGGCTCCCTGCCACCGGGTCTGCCGGAGGATAGTTATGCCTGTATCGTCGAGATCGCGCGGAACCGGGGGATCGCGGTCGTGCTCGATACCTCGGGTTCCGCCCTGGCCAAGACGCTGGAGCGTGGGGGTCTGCGGCTGGTCAAGCCCAGCCTCGGCGAACTGGAGCAGCTAGCCGGAAAGCGGCTCGACGGCCAGGACCACATCATCGCCGCCGCCCGGGCAATCGTCGAGGCCGGTCAGGCCGAGATTGTCGCCGTCAGCATGGGGCACCGCGGCGCGGCTCTGGTCGATATCGGACAGGCCCTGGTCTTGCCCGCCATTCCGGTCGAGGCCCGCAGCGCCGTCGGGGCAGGCGACAGTTTCGTCGCCGCGATGACCTTCGGCCTGGCGCAGGGCTGGGAAACCGAACAGGCCTTCCGGCTCGGCATGGCCGCGGGCAGCGCTGCGGTGCTGACACCCGGTACGGACCTGTGCCATCGCGAGGATGTCGCCAGGCTGGCGCAGATGATCGGTGTCACCTGCTGGAACGGGTGACCATCAGAGGCTAGCCCGCGCTTTTCGGACTGGCGTGGCGGACCACCAGCACCGGTATCGGGCTGTGCGTGGCCACTTCCCAGGTCTTGCTGCCGAGCACAAGACGACCGATACCGCGCCGGCCGTGCGAGCCCATCACGATCAGGTCGCAGCCGCGGTCCTGCGCCGTCTGTACGATGGCCTCGGCCGCCGGCGTTTCGGGCACGTGCAGCGTTTCCACGGCGACGCCATAAGTATCGGCCGTTTTGCGCGCGCTGGCCAGCAGCGCTGTGGCGATGTCGGTCTGGTCCTTGTCATAGCTCGCCAGAAAGGCCTCCGCCGGGAGTGCACCGAACTCTCCGCCGATATAGGCGGGGTAGGGCTCGGTCACGGTCAGCAGCGTCACCCGCGCGCCAAGGCTGTGCGCCAGCTGCAATCCGTGATCGACCCCGTTCTGCGCGACTTCCGACCCGTCAGTGGCGATGAGAATGTGCCTGTACATGCCGCTTTCTCCTCTTTGCCCCGGCGGAAGGATGCAGCCGCTGCGGGCTCCAGTCCAGAGGCAACTACGGGTCAGCCCAGGCGCCGCACTGCCTCCTCCCGTGCGATCAGCGGCAACAGGGCGCTCATGTCAGGGCCATGCTCGCGTCCGGTGAGCGCCAGCCGCAGGGGGAGGAACAGCGCCTTGCCTTTGCGCCCGGTCCCCGTCTTGAGCGCTTCGGTCAGCGCCGCCCACACCCCCGCGTCCCAGGACAGGCCTGCTGCCACAGTCCCCGCCTCGGCGACGAACGCGGCATCTTCCGGCAGTAGTGCTGGCCGCTCTATCGGCCCGGTCACCACCTGCCACCAGTCGGCCGCCTCGCTGATGTGGGCGAGGTTGGGCCGGATCGCCTCCCAGGCTGCCGGGCTCATCCCGGGGGGCAGCAGGTGAGCCACCCGGTCGAATGGCAGCTTGTGAACGATCTGCGCGTTCAGCCGGTGCAGTTCTGCCTCGTCAAACCGCGCCGGGGCCCGCCCGAAGGTCGCAAGGTCAAAGGTCGCCACCAGTTCCCCACGATCAACGATCGGCTCCACGGGTTGGGAGGTGCCCAGTCGCGCCAGCAGGGCGATCAGCGCTTCCGGCTCGATTCCCTCCTCGCGCAGGGCCGCTACCCCCAGTGAGCCCACTCGTTTGGAAAGCTTGCCCTCGCTCCCCACCAGCAGCGCCTCGTGGGCAAAATCGGGCGGGCGGCTGCCCAGCGCGGTGAACATCTGCACCTGTGCAGCGGTATTGCTGACATGGTCCTCGCCGCGAAGTACCTTGGTGACGCCCATGGCAATGTCGTCGATCACGCTAGGCAGCATGTACAGCCATGTACCGTCAGCCCGGCGCACCACCGGGTCGCTCATGCTCGCCGGATCGAATTGCTGCGGTCCGCGAATGCCATCGTTCCATCCGATCGGCGTGCCGCGATCAAGCAGGAAGCGCCAGTGGGGCGCCTCTCCTGCCGCCGCCCGCGCCGCATGATCCGCCTCGGTGAGCGCCAGTGCCGCCCGGTCGTATATTGGCGGCAGGCCCCGCCCGAGCAGGACCTTGCGCTTGAGCTCCAGTTCCTGCGCGGTCTCGTAGCAACGGTAGACCCGCCCCGTGGCCGCCAGCTTCTGGAACTCCCGCTCATACAGATCGGTGCGGGCCGACTGCCGCTCCTCCCCGTCCGGCATCAGCCCCAGCCACGCAAGGTCCGCCCTGATCGCCACGACGAACTCCTCGCGGCTGCGCTCCGCGTCGGTATCGTCGATCCGCAGCAGGAAGGTGCCACCATCCTTGCGCGCCAATAGCCAGTTGTGCAGCGCCGTGCGGATGTTGCCGACGTGGAGCGTGCCGGTGGGCGAAGGAGCAAAGCGCGTGACGGTAGCCATGCCAGCGCCCTAGCCGCGCTGGGCCATCAATTCTAGGCCGCCCGCATCTGGCGCCGGATCTCGTCGCGCTCACGCCGCTCCTTGCGCACCTGCAGCCGTTGCGAACGCCAGCGCAAGGCCATGCCGGCGACCGACAAACTCATGCCAGCCAGCAGGCTGGCCAGCATCATGGGACTTTCCATTGCGGATTTCATGGCCGGAATGCCGAGCAGGACCACGCTGATTGTCGAGGTGAGATAGCCGCCACCCTTGAGCCGCGAGACCCTGTCCATTGCCGCAGATGCTCCCACTTGCTGCACGTGTTCACAAATGTTTCAGTAGCTTTGCAGGTTCCGCTCAGACGCTCCGAAACGCATGGGTGATCGGATAGCGCCGGTCGCGACCAAAATTGCGGCTGCCCAGCTTCACCCCGGGAGGGGCCTGCCGGCGCTTGTATTCGGCGAGGTGCAACAGTCGCTCGATGCGCACGACCGTGTCGCGGTCGAACCCTTCGCTCACGAGCTGCGCCACGCTCTTCTCGTGCTCTACCAGCCCGAGCAGGATCGCATCGAGCACATCGTAGGGCGGCAGCGAATCCGAATCCTTCTGGTCTGGCCGCAGTTCCGCACTGGGTGGCTTGGTGATGATGTTCTCCGGGATGACCCGGCCCTCCGGCCCGAGCCCGATCTTGGGCTTGTGTGCGTTGCGCCACCGGCTGATGGCAAATACGGTCATCTTGTATGCGTCTTTCAGCGGGTTGTACCCGCCGGCCATGTCGCCATAGATCGTGGCATAGCCCACGCTCATCTCGCTCTTGTTGCCGGTGGTCAGCAGCATCGGCCCGAACTTGTTGGACAGGCCCATCAGCGTCACGCCCCTGATGCGCGATTGCAGGTTTTCCTCGGTGAGGTCGGGCTGCTTGTCCGCGAACAGGGGGGCAAGCATACCGGTAAAGGCTTCCACCGCCGGGGCGATCGGCACCGTATCGTAGCGGCAGCCGATCAGCCGGGCGCATTCGGTGGCATCGTCGAGGCTTTCCCGACTGGTGTAGGCGCTCGGCAGCATGACGCACCAGACGCGTTCCGGCCCGAGCGCATCGGCGGCGATTGCCGCGCAGATCGCGCTGTCGATCCCGCCGGAAAGGCCCAGCACCACGCCGGGGAAGCGGTTGCGATCGACATAGTCGCGCAAGGCAAGAACCATCGCGCAGTAAATGTCCTCCGGGTGATCGGCCAAGCGGGCTATCTCGCCCCGGTCGCAGCGCCAGCCCGTAGCGGTCCGGGTCCAGCGCGTCTCGACGACCTGCTCCTCCCAGTCGGTCATCTGCACGGCCAGCGATCCGTCGCCGTTGATGACGAAGCTTGCTCCGTCGAACACCAGCTCGTCCTGCCCGCCGACCCGATTGAGGTAGGCAAGCGGCAGCTTGGTATCGACGGCCCGCAACTTGGCCACGCCGTCGATCCTGAGCGTGTCCTTGTCGATTTCGTAGGGGCTGCCGTTCGGCACGATCAGCAGCTCGGCTCCGAAATCCGCAAGGTGGCGGCAGACGTCGGGCTGCCAGATGTCCTCGCAGATCGGCACGCCGATCATCACGCCCCGGAACACGATCGGCTCGGGCAACCCGCCGGGCTGGAACAGGCGCATCTCGTCGAAGGTGCCGTAGTTGGGCAGTTCGTGCTTGAAGCGCACCGCGGCGATCTTGCCGCCATCGAGCAGGGCCACGCCGTTATGCAGCGCTCCGTCGCGCACGAACACGCTGCCGACCAGCATGGCCGGGCCGCCATCGTCGGTCATGGCGGCCAGCTTCTCCAGTTCCGCTGCCGCGCGCTCCACCAAGGCCGGCTTGAGGATCAGGTCTTCGGGTGGGTACCCGATAAGTTGCAGTTCGGGAAAGACAACGAGGTCGGATCCGCCCGACCTTTCGCGCACGGCCAGCATGGCTGCGGCATTGCCGGCAAGATCGCCGACCGACTGGTTGAGCTGTGCGAGAGTGATCCTGAGCGTATCGACCATGCCAATTGCCTAAAGCGATTTTCGACCGTTCCGGGAAGCCCGGACTGCCGCTCAAAACGCGCCCGGAAGGCACGGGTTGCAGTTCGACCGTTGGCCGGATTAATTCACGGTGACCCGGCTCGACCGACAACTGCTCTAGGATGGGAAGATTGCTCCGGCAATCGGGATCGCGCGGGCCTGCCGCAGCGTCAGATAACGGTGCCAGCCGGGACTGAGCGGCGGATCAGCCGGCGGAACGAATCGAGTCGCGTGCGGAGCAGGTGTCAGGCGTGTATAATCCTCGGGTTGGCCGACTTGCCGCCACTAGTGTTCAGCCCGATCAGGCGTTGACGGTAGAGCTCGGCCCAGCGCCGGTGCAGCATGCAAAGGCCCTCATCGCCGTGGCTGGCACGGGCAAGTTCCTCGTGAAGACGGCGTTCGTAGAAGTCGCGGTCAGTTTCCATGGGAGCAGCCTCGGCCCCCCGTCCTGCGCCAGCATGTGCCTCCACGACGAGTCGAGTCAAGTAACTGAAGTTCTTGTCAGTAGGTCAGACTCGGCGCATGGAAATAGTCATGCGCCCCACTTCACCAGCCGTTCATTGAGCCAGTCGAGGCTGCGCTGCAGCGAACTTTCATAACCTTCCTCTTCGACGGTCGGCCCGAGAACCTCGATCTCGAAGGCTCCGGTATATCCGGCTGCGAGAAGTTCCCCGATCAGGAACTCGAGCGGGATCGATCCATCTCCCAGCACCCGCCGGTTGAGCCGGGTGGTTTCACCGACGAGAAAGTCACTCACCTGCACCATGGCCAGCCGGTGCATGTGGCGGCGGAACAGTTCGGGCAGGTGGCGTTCGATCCAGCAATTCTGAATTTCAAGGCATATGCCGACCCCCGTCTGCTCGGAAAACTCGATACAGTCGTGCAGCGTGTTGATGTAGCCGGCATCGCGCAGGGCGGCGTTGTTATGTTCGATCGCCAGCGGAACGCCGATTTCCCTGGCATAGGCCAATACCGGGGGCACGGCAGCGATCAGCGCATCCACCAGTTCGTCGGTCGGCGTGCGGGGCGGCGTCGGACCGCCAACGAAGTAGCACGGCTTCCCGCCGCCCGCTGCGGCAAAATCCAGCGAAGGCTTGAGTGCGCGCAAGGCCGGTGATCCTTGCTCGTCCATCGGTGCGAGCAGATCGGCGCCAAAGGCGTCGGCGGTCACCGCAGAAAGAGACAATCCGGCCCGGCGGATGGCCGCTATAGAGCCTTCCGGATCGGCTGCGGCCTTCTTGTATTCGACGCCGATCGCCGGGACGCCCAGTCTATGGTAGAGGTCTATCGCCTGTTCCAGCGTCCAGTTCCAGGTGGAGAGGGTGCTGACGGCAATACGTGGATGCAATGCGCTCATTTCTGGATACCTCCGGAAACCTTGATCAGTCCTGGGTGGAGTTCATCGATCACCCGGCGCAATCCGTCCTGCCACGTGACACGGCACGGCCCTGTGATGGACAGGCGCTTGGTCACGTCTCCCACCGAACCGAGCGAGGCCCCCGGCGAAGGCTTGACCAGGACCCTGGGCGTCACTCCTACCAGCCCCGCCATATAGGCGATCCACTGCTGCACCGAGACTGCTTCATCCCCGCAGAAGTTGACGATGTTCGCGGGAACCGAAGCTGCTCCGAGCAGCGGCTCGATCATCTCGGCGATGTCGTCGCCGTGAATCGGGCTGTAGGGGAGCGGATCCCAGCGCGGATTGATTTCCTGGCCGGCGAGCAGGGCCTCCAGATGGCTGATCGGCAAACCCCCGCGCGGCCCGTAGGCAGAGCCCATGCGGGCAATCGTCAGCGGCAGGTTGAAGGCGCGGGAGCAGTACCGGGCGACGGCTTCCTCGCTGATCTTCGCGATAGAATAGCTCTCGGGGATCGGCTGCAGGATGTCGCCAAGCGGTTCATCTTCCCGGAACGCATGCCATGGGTCGGGATGCGGCCGGTAGACGCTCAGCGTACTCATCACCAGGGCGGCCTTTGCATTCCGGCAATGCTCCATCAGGAAGCCGCAACTTTCCGCGTTGGTGCGGATTGCCCGGTCATAGGGGCCATTGTCGAAGCTGATCGCGATGTGGATCAGGTAGGTGAAGTCGCGCGGTAGGTCGCTCAGGTCGCAGTCGTAGAGATCGACCTTGCGGGTGGTGACTCCCAGGGCATCGATTTCCGCCTGCTGGGCAGGATCGCTGAAGCGGGCAATGCCCCAGACCTCGTTGTCGCGCGCGAGGTGCTTGGTCACGTGCCAGGCGATCTTGCCGGCCGGGCCGGTGATGAGGATCTTCTCGCCACTAATCATGATTACTTGCCGGTTCGGATATTGAAGCGGTCAATGTAGAAGGCATAGTCGGCCCGGATGCCCTGTTCGGTGAGGCCGTACTCCTCCGGAGTGTAGCGATGATCGCCGTGCGCGCCGCTGCGATGCTTCAGCAGCCAGGCATCGAGCGCATCGTGGACAGATGGTCGCAGATCCATGCCAAGGAACGCGTAGATGCGTTCCAGCGTCCCGTGCGGATCGGCGTTGAGGTCATGGTGGTGAATGTCAATGAAGCGGTCTTCTCCGATCCGGTCGCGGGACTCAAGGGCGCGCTCCATGCCGCGCCGCAGGTGATTGGAGACATACCGTCCAAATTCCCGCGGATCGTGGTGAGCGGCAGTCTCTTCATCCCACACTCCGCGCATCACCAGGCTGGTGTAGCTCGGCACAACCTTCGCGGGATCGCGGTGGGTCATCACGAAACGCGCTTCGGGATAGGATGTCAGCAACGCGTCGAGGTGAAACTTGTGGTGCGGCGCCTTGAACAGCCAGTTCTTTGATCCTCCGCCCGACTGGAGCAGCTGGACCACGCGCCGGTGATAGGCGAATGTCGGCCGTTGGTCAGACTCGCGCCACCAGTCCATGTACCCGAAGATCGGCATGGTCATGCCCTGCGCGCCGAACTCCAGCCCCAGCGTCTCGGTATCCTCGACCGAGGCGTCGACCTCATGAATATGCTGGGCGGCGTAAAGCGGTTCCTCGCGATAGATGCGGTCGATCTCGGCCGCATAGGCGATCCGGCGCGGGTCGCTCTCTTCCTTGCCGGCGACAGGCGGCGGCACTGGCTCCTCCTGCTCCCACCACCGCAGGGAGCGAAACTGCGGGTCAAGGGACAGCATGTTGCCGAGCGCGGTGGAACCGGTGCGCGTCAAACCGGTCACGATCGCCGGACCGCCGACCTGTTCCTCCGCGGTTTCGGGATGAAGACGATAATATTCCTCGATCAGCAGACGATTCTTGAGGCGACGGTTGATCGTCTCGATCGCTTTCTCGCGGCCGGGCCGCGAGAGGTGGGCCTCCCGCTCCAGGCTGGTCAACATGTGAGTCAGCCCGATGCGGAAATTGCCCTCGCCGAAGTCGTTCAGCCCGGTCGCCTCGCGCGCAGTGTTGAGGAAGTCCTCGACCGAGGGATACCGCTCATAGTCGACCACTTCAGTTCCTTTGCGCATCCTACACTCCACTCCGGCGAAGCTTCGCCCGCCTTTGTGGTCAAGTGGCATAGGCGGCAGCGAGTGCAAAGCGTAAAAAGCTGCAATTGAGTACTCACGGAATTCAGCGCCTGTCCTGCCAGACGGATGACCTCCCGGGCGCCAGTGCGCAGTGTCGTGGCAGATAGCGCCTTTCGGCCCGGTCGGTATCGTTGCCGGGTGAATTGGGCACCCGGCTCCTTGGGGATTGATGCAGGTCAAGGATTAAGAGATACCTTTTTTGGCATGCCAAGAACCTGCGGTTCGGGCGCGCCGATTGGTTGACCCGAATTCTGCCGCTGGAAGAGGAGATTTGCCATGACTGTCCGCCCGTTCGTGTTCAGTTGCGATGCCCATGTGGCCGAACCTTACGACCTGTTCACCGCTCGCATGCCGGCCCACATGAAGGATCACATCATCCATCAGCGCATCGAAGATGGCCGGCGTGACATGTGCGTTGGCGATCGCGTCATCATCCGGGGGATTCAGAACTTTGCCGCTCACAAGAGCGGAGTGACCGATGCGCTTTTCGCCCAGCAATCCGAAGACAGCGTCGATACCACCCGGCGGGGTGCGCGCGACCTTTCGCTGCGGGCCGCGGACATGGACCGCGATGGGGTTGACGCCGAACTGGTGTTCCCCTCGCTGGGCCTGCTCCTGCCCCGCATCGAAGATCCCGAAGCCCAGGCCACTGCCTGCGGAATCTGGAACGACTGGGTCTGGGACTATACCCAGACCATGAGGGATCGGCTGATTCCATCAGCCATGATTCCCTGCATCGACTTCGATCTGGCGCTAGCCGAACTGAAGCGCGTTATCGCAATCGGGTTTGCCGCCGCCACGTTGTGGGAAGGACTCAACAACTACAACGATCCGCGCTGGGATCCGATTTTCGCCCTGGCGGCCGAGCATGGCGTTCCGCTGGTGTTTCACACCGGCCTTGGCGATATCAACATACGGGCGCTGAAAGGCCCTGGTGGCGCCCTGTTCAACTACACGCGTCAGATGAACGACGCGGTCGACGTGATCACCCAGCTGATCGGGGGCGGCGTGCTCGATCGCAATCCGGGCGCTCACATTCTCTTTGCCGAGCATAGCGCTGGCTGGCTCTATGGACTCGCCGAGCGAATGGACGAGGTTTACATCGGCCATTCCAATGCGGTGACGCCCAAGCTTTCACGCATGCCGGGCCAAATCCTGCGGGACCAGGTCCACAGCGCCCTGCAGAACGATTTCATGTCGTCACTCGCGATCCGCAAGGGCATCGGCACCTCGCCGCTGCTGTTCGCGACCGACTATCCCCATTCCGAAGGCACCTTCCCGTTCACGCCCGGGATCGTCGAGTCCATGCGCAAGGAGAATCCCGATCTGACAGTCGACGAGTGGGTCGATATCCTCGGTGGAAATGCGGCGAAGCTGTTTTCGCGCGCCAATCTCCAACCGCGGGTCGAGGAGCGTCGGGCCGAGCTGCTTGCAGCGGCCTGAATGGAAACGTGGCGTGGCCTGCGCTCGCATCAGCGCCGGAAGCCCCGGGACTAGCCCCAAGAGCTAAGATAAACGGAAAAGGCCCCGGACGCGCTGGCGTCCGGGGCCTGTTTTTGCCCGTGCGGTTCGCGATCAGGCCGCGAGGACTGTCTCGGATGTCTTGACCGCCGGTTCGATCCCGAACAGCCGGGCCGCATTGAGGCCGAGCACATCGAGCCTGGTCTGTTCGCTCACATCGAAGCCGTCGAACAGATCTTCGGTGATCTTGCGACTGATCGGGAATGTGCCCTCGGCATGGGGATAGTCCGAAGCCCACATGATGTTCTTGGCGCCGGGCAGGCCCTTGTCCGCCGCGAGAATGCAGGCGCGATCATGTTGGAAGCTTGCCCACACCTGATCGTCGATGATCTGACTCGGCCGGCGCGAAAGCTTCGGACGGATCATCTTGTGGTGCGCTTCGTCGACCTCGTCCATGCGTTCGGCAAGGGCGATCAGCCAGCTCGCGCCGCTTTCAATGAAGGCGACCTTGGCTCCGGGATTGCGATCGAGCACGCCGCCGGCAACAAGGTACATCACCGAGTTCTGCGCTTCCATCGCCTGGAGCGTGTAATTGATGTTGGCCGCACCCGGTCCGCGCTCCACGATAACCGTTTCCTGGCCGGTGCCGGTGTGCATGACGAATACGATGCCGTATTCCGCCGCCTTGGCGAAAATCGGATCCCACTTCTCGTCATTGTACTTGGGTAGGTTCGGCGGGGTGACGGCGGGAAGCATCGCAGCCCGGTACCCCTTGGAGGCAAGGTAATCGAGTTCGCCAAGGGTGTTCGAAAAGTCGAGCACAGGCAGCATGCCGCAACGCACGAAACGATCCGGATTGGCGGACAGGAACTCGTTGTTCCAGTCGTTGTAGAGGCGGGTCGATGCGGCTTCGGCCTCAGGGCTGTCGAGGCAATAGAGCCACAGCCCAAGGGTGGGGAAGCAGATCTCCGCGTCGATGCCTTCCAGCTCCATGTCGGCTATCCGGCCGTTGAGATCGTGAAGGCCTTGGCGGTTGATCAACTCGCCATAAGGGTTCTCCCGCTGCGGCCCCAGCCGCATCCGGTGGATCACCTTGTCCCTCGTACCCGCGATCATATAAGGTTCTTCGTAGCGGGAATAGACCGCATGTTCCTTGAGGTGCTCGGGCAGGCCCGCCAGGAAGATGTCCTTTGGCTCAAGAATGTGGCTGTCGGCGCTGAATACAAACGGCTTCACGGTGCAATCTCCACGATTCTGCTCTATGGCTTAGGGATACCTCTATTTGCGAACAGCGCAAGCATTTTGCGTCCTGCGGTTGTTGACAGGTGCCAAAGAGGGGTCTTTAAGCGCATCATGACAGGTTCAGGCCGCACACTTGTCGCCCGCGTGGCGCACCAGCTCGCGGAGCTGAGCCTGGATGCCGAAGCAGGCAGCTACATCGGCGGCGAAGACGAACTGCTGGAACGACTCCGGGTCAGCCGGCCCACTCTGCGGCAAGCGGCCAAGATCGCCGAAAACGAGCGGATGATCTCGGTCCGGCGGGGGGTGCGGGGCGGTTTCTACGCCACCCGGCCAGAAGTTTCGGACGCCATGCGCACGATCACCCGTTATCTGCGCCTGCAAGGTGCCGGGCTTGAGCACGTTCAGGTGATCGAGTCGCTCCAGCTCGATGCTGCCGGGCTCGCGGCCGGCTGCACCGATCCGGAGATGCGGGCGCGGCTGGTCGAGATCACCGCGGCTGCGGGAGCCTGCACTGACGCCATCGGAATGATGAGGGCTGACATCGCCTTTGCGGAGCACGTCGCGGCAATGAGCGGCAACCCTGTGGTGCAACTGATGGTCAACCTGATCTACGCCTTTGGGCGTGAGGCAGTAAGCATTGACATCTATTCCGATCAGGCCGAGCGCGACGAGATGCAGCACCATTTCAACGCGGTATGTGCTGCGATAATGGCCGGTGACGCAGAACTAGCCCGTTTCGAGACCAACCGGCGGATCAAAGCGGTTCGTGGCATGATCCAGCAGGCTCGATCCAATCGGCTCGACAATGCAGGGAAGCCGTCCCACCCCCACAATTCCCACTAACCCTTGTGCCTTCCTACAAGGAAAGCGCGCGGCACGACGGAAGAGGAGCATCAATGTCCTGGGTTAACACAGACAAGGCCGCGATCGTCGGCATAGGGGCGACGGACTATTACGTCCGCGGCCAGAGCTGGCCCCGCACGGTCTACGACATGGCCTGCGAGGCGATCCTCAAGGCCTGCGAGGATGCCGGCATCTCGCCGCACCAGATCGATGGCTTCGCCTACTATTCGGGCGCGGGCGCCGGCTATACGGGCAAGCTCGATACCGGCACCTTCATGGAAATGCTGGGCATGCCCGAAATCGGCTTTTCCGCCACCCTAACCTCGGGCGGCGGCGGCAGCGTCGGCTCGGTCGGTCTGGCGACCGCGGGCCTGATGAACGAGGATTGCAAGTACTGCGTCTCGCTGATGACCTTGCAGCAGTTGCCGCAGTCGCGCCTCGGTACGGTGTTCGGCAAGTCCACCACGACACCCGAAAACAGCTTCCTCCAGCCCAGCGGGCTCGTCGGGCCTGGCCACCTGATGAGCGTGCTGGCCCGCCGGCACATGTATCTCTACGGCACCACGCAGGAAGCCTTTGGCGAAATAGCCATTTCCTCGCGTATCCACGCGGCCAACCGCCCGAAGGCGATCCGCAAGAAGCCGCTGACCATGGAAGAATACATGGCCTCGCCGATGCTGGCCGACCCGCTGCGCCGGCTGGACTTCTGCCTGGAGTCTGACGGCGCCGTTGCGGTCATCACGACGACCGCGGATCGCGCCAAGGATTGCAGGCAGAAGCCCGCCTACGTCCACGGCGTCATTGCCGGTGGTCAGCGTGAGTGGAACCGCTGCTTTACCTGGTTCGGCATGCCCGATCCCTATTTCGCCAGCGCTGGGCACGACTGGTCGGCCAAGCGCGTTTATGAGCAGACCGGCCTGTCGGCCAAGGACATCGATGTTGCCCTGCTCTACGATCACTTCACCCCGATGGTGCTGATGCAACTCGAGGAATATGGCTTCTGCGAAAGGGGCGAAGGCAACGACTACGTCCTTGCAGGCAAGACGCGCTACGATTTCAAGACCGGCAAGGGCGTCAATGGCGGCACGCCCGTCAACACGCACGGCGGACAGCTTAGCGAAGGTTACATCATCGGCATGACGCAGATCGTCGAAGCGGTCGAACAGGTGCGCGGCACGGCCATCAACCAGGTCAAGGATTGCGAATTCGCCCTGGCTTCTGGCGGCCCCGCCACGATCCCTGTCTCCAGCCTGATCCTGAGGAGCGCCTGACCATGAGCGAGCCCATCAAGTACGGTCCGGCACTTCTGCTGCCAGGCGAACAATTGCACATCGCAATGGACAACGACACCGAGGGCTTCTGGCTCGCCGCCAAGGAGCATCGGCTCACCGCGTGCCAGTGCAGCAAGTGTGGCCATTTTCGCATGCCGCCCACTCCGATCTGCCCCGAATGCTCGAGTTTCGAGAAGCAGTTTCCGTCCCTGCCGGGCACCGGCACGGTGTTCAGCTTCGCGATCTGCAACCGCAACCCGGCAAACGGCGAGCCCTACATCTACGTGCCCGTCGTGGTCGATCTTGACGGTGCGCCGGGTGTGCGGCTTGTTTCCAATGTTACCGGCTGCAATGCCGAGGACGTGTTCATCGGCATGAAGGTCGAAGTGGTTTGGACCGACATTGAGGACGGCTGGGTCTACCCGCACTTCAAGAAGGTCTGAGTAGCCCCACATTCCAAGCAAAGGCCCGGCCCTGAACGGTCGGGCCTTTTTGCGTGGAGATCAGGTCACCAGGACCAGGGCCCCTTCGACCCTGCCTTCGCGCAGGCGCGCAAGTGCGTCGTTGGCCTTGGCCAGCGGCAGTGCTTCCACATGGGTCCGCACTCCGGCCAGTGCAGCTAGCTCGAGGAATTCGGCGCCGTCATTGCGGGTCAGGTTGGCGACCGACAGGATCTGCCGCTCTTCCCACAGGTCCGCGTAAGGGAAGCCCGGAATGTCGCTCATATGGATTCCGGCGCAGACCACCTTCCCGCCTTTGGCTACGACCCTGAGAGCTTGCGGCACAAGATCGCCCGCGGGTGCGAAGATGATGGCCGCGTCCGGTTGCTCGGGCGGATCCTCGTCCGAACCGCCGGCCCAGTGGCAGCCAAGCTGGCGGGCGAAATCCTGGGTGGCGAGGTCACCCGGACGGGTGAAGGCGAGAACGCGCCGCCCCTGCCAGAGCGCTACCTGCGCCAGGATATGCGCGGCCGCGCCGAAACCGTAGAGCCCCAGCGTCGGTGCCTCGCCGGCCAGCCGGTACGCGCGATAGCCGATCAGCCCCGCGCAGAGCAGCGGCGCTGCGTGGCAATCATCGAACTGCGCGGGGATGGGAAAGCAGAAAGCCGCATCGGCGATGACGTGGGTGGCGTAGCCGCCATCGCGGGTGAAGCCGGTGAATACCGGGGCATCGCACAGGTTTTCGCGCCCGCTGTTGCAGTACCTGCACTTGCCGCAGGCGCGGCCGAGCCAGGGCACTCCGATCCTGTCGCCAGGTGCCACGCCCGAAACGCCCTGTCCCAGCGCGTCTACCGTGCCGACGATCTCGTGGCCGGGCACGATCGGGCGCGGCCCGTGAAGATCGCCATCCACGATATGAAGGTCCGTCCGGCAAACCCCGCACGCGCGAACGGCAAGGCGGATCTCGCCCCGTTCGGGCTCGGGCAAGGGGCGGCTGATCATCCTCAGGGGGTGATGGACCGCCTCGAACTGCATCGCCTGCATCAGGGGGGGTGAGAGGTTCATTTGGATAATGCCGAAATGCCGTGCCGGTGACTTCTATCCAAGACGTAAATTGATGGAGTTGATGTGCATCAATTCCGGGGGTCATTTCCCGGCGATATAGGCGACTATCCGGAAAACCGCCTTGAGGTTCCCCGATCGGGGCTGACAGATGCAACTGACGCGACACACCGACTATGCTCTGCGGCTGCTGATCTATCTTGCAGGCCTGGGCGAAGAGCGCTCGCAGATCGCCGTCGTGGCCGAGGAGCAGGACATCTCGCGCACCCACCTGATGAAGATTGCGAACGAACTGTCGCGGGCCGGGTTCATCGCCGCCGCGCGAGGCCGGGGGGGCGGGATCAGGCTGGCGAGGCCACCCGCGCAGATCAACCTGGGTGAGGTGATCGAAACCATGGAACCGAGCTGCCCGCTGGTCGACTGCGGGGCATGCCGGTTGGTCATGCGGTGCAGCCTGCCCGGCGTGCTCGATGAGGCGGAGCAGGCCTTCCGGGATGTCCTCGCGCGCTATACCCTCGCCGATGTCTGCCGCAGCCCCGCTTTGGCTGGTTGAAGGGTACTGACTTCGTCGGGCTGCGCCGATTATCCCGTGCTCGATCACATGCCTTTGGTAGCACCGCCGTCCAGATCGATGATCGCCCCTTGCAACAGGTCTCCGGCGGGCGAGACGATATAGGCCACCAGTTCGGCCACGTCTTCAGGCGTCCCGGCGCGGCGACTGCCGAGTGATTGTGCCAGACTGTCTAGCGATGCGGCGATTGCGTCGGCGGCATCGCCTTGTCCCAACGTCCGCTCTATTCGCGGCGTTCGGATTACACCCGGATTTATGGCGTTGACCTGAACCCCATCGGCAACCCCGGCTTCGGCAAGCAGCTTGGTAATCGCCAGCAGGGACGAACTCGTTGCCGCTGTTACTGCGGAGAATGGCTTCGGCGTGCGGGCGCCGATCCCGCCTATGTTGACGATGGACCCTCCGTGCGCGCGCAGTTCCGGCCAGGCGGTGCGGCACAGACGGATGGCCGCCATGACCTTTACCGCGAAGGCATCATCCCATTGCTCGTCCGTCACCGTGAAGAAGTCGGCATTGTGGGTCAGGCTGGCGCAATTCACCAGCAGGTCGATTCCGCCCATTGCCACTTTGGCCGCACTCACCACGCGTTCGGCTGCATTGGCGCTCGCCAGGTCCACGGCGCAGGGATGCGCCACGCCGCCCTTTGCCCGGATCGCCTCTGCCACCGCCTGCAGGCGCTCCGGGGA
>DASTGC010000029.1:0-7802 GCA_035719485.1 Novosphingobium sp. | reverse complement strand
TGCCAAGTTCTACGCCGCCCTCGCCTGCTGGTTTCCCCTTGGCCGGGCCCTGCTCCTGCTCATTGCGGTCAGCCTGTCGGGCCTCCTGCTGCTGGTAGTGTGGTTCATCGTGCGGCGGTTGCAAGGCAAGAAGTTCCGCGGTACGGCCAACGACGACAGCGCCAAGCTGCCCTACGGCATTGCCATCGCGCTCGGCGCCCTATTGGCCTTCGCCGCCTGAACGCCGCAAGCGATGAGCGCTACCGCCCTGCCGTTGACGTGGTGGCGGCTGGCCTGCCGCCATCAAGTGGGATCGCTGCTGCTGGTGCTCGCACTCTTGTCGCTGCTCGCCGGGCTCGCTCCCCAGTCGCCGCCAACCATGCAACCGCGTTTTGCCGATAGCCACACCCCGGGCGATCAGGCGCTCTACGCTACCGTTACTGCCAAGGTTGCCGCCGGCGCGTCCTATTATCCTACAGTGGTGCGGCTACATCGCGAGCGCGGCTATCCGTTGCGTCCCTTCGTAACCGTAAGGCCGCCTACCCTGGCCGTGGCCAGCGCTGCGCTCGGGCCGGCCGGAACGCTCGCGCTTGCCATCGGGCTGATCGCCGCCAACGCCATCGCCTGGTACCGGCGCCTATGCAATGAAGGACCGCTGCTGCGCCTCGGCGCGTTGGCGGGCATGTCGGCAATGGGCGCGGCGGGCCTCAGTCCGGACGTGCTTACCGCGCATGAATGGTGGAGCGGACTGCTGTTATCGCTTGCTCTTGCCCTCGGGCCGGAGCGCCGGTTCGGCCCAGCCCTCGCCTGCGCCGTGGCCGCGGCGCTGGTGCGCGAGCTTGCAGTCGGTTTCCTGCTGATCCTATTCGCCGTCGAACTGGCACACCGGGCGTGGCGCCGGGCGTCCGTGGTCGCCGCCGCCCTGCTGGTGCTCGCCGTGATGTTGGTGCTGCACATGAACGCCGTCACCGCCCTAGTCACGCCGCATGACATGGCATCGCCTGGTTGGTTGGACCTGCGTGGTCCCACAGGCTTCGCCCGAGACTTCGGGATACTGCTGGGATTGGATGGCATGCCGCTGCCCTTGGTTGTAATCTTGGCCTTCACACCGCTGGTAGGCTGGCTGAGCGCCCGCCGGGCCGTGGGCATGATGCCGCTGGCATGGTTCGGCAGCTTCGCCCTGATCGAGGGAATCGTTGCGCGGGCCGACAACTGGTACTGGGTCCAGCTGATCCTGCCGGCCTACCTCCTGGGCTGGCTGTTCCTTGCGCGTGCCATCTTGCCAAAATTCACCAATGGAGCAGCGGGCCTCGCTGCGGGAATCCAAGCCACCCGCTGACGCATGGGGGGCGGCCCATCCCCCGCACACCGCCATCTGCCGGTTCGGCGACGAGAGCGGAAGATGCAACGGCTCAAGTCTCATGGCCAAGCTCAACGGTTCGTTTTCACCCACTCAGTGATCTTCGACTGCTTCAATCTGCAGCGTCACCTGGTCTCTCAAAAGACCCTCCGAACCTTCCGAGCCGCCGTGACGGCCGAATGGAATGCTGCATCCGCCGCTGCGGCATTTGATCTCGAACGCAGGGCTCAACACCGCCTGTTTCCGCAAACCGACAACACCCGATCGAAAGCCTGACAAACCGCTCCTCATGACCGGCACAAAAATTTGACGTCTTTGTCAAAAACTACTTGACGGTTTTGTCAAAAATGGCCCATAAGGCGAGGACACCCAAGATACCGGTCGTAACTCGGGTGGCTGACGAGGTTTTTGCAGCACTGTTCAACGGGCCTCGGGGCAAAAGCTGGGACATCCCATTTGCTCTTGAAAGCACTCGCGAACACCGAGCCAAGGGAAGAAGCAGATGGAAATTTCATCGGTCGTGAAGCAGATCATTGGTGAAATCGATTTTGATCCCGATGTCCTGCATGAGAAGTATATCCTTGAGCGCGACAAGCGGCTCAATCGCGGCACCCGCGAATACCAGGAGATCAGCGGCGAACTTTCGCATTTCTGCGACGATCCCCACGCCGATCCGAACTTCACGCGCGACCCCATCAATGACGAGGTCGATTTCCTGCTGATCGGCTCGGGGTTCAGTTCACTGCTTCTGGGAGCGCAGCTGCGCAAGGCAGGCTACACCGCTCCCAACAACCTTCGCCTGATCGACGTGTCGGCTGACGTTGGCGGCACCTGGTACTGGAATCGGTACCCGGGCGCGCAATGCGACACAGAAGGCTACGTATACATGCCCATGCTGGAGGATACGGGCTCAATGCCGACGCTCAAGTATCCTTTCCAGCCGGAACTGCTCGGCCAGGCCAACAAGATCGCGGACAAGTACAACCTGCGCGACAACGCGATGTTCCAGACCGCCGTCACCGGAATGACCTGGAACGACAGCGTGAAGAAGTGGGAGATCACCACCGACCGCGGCGACAACTTCAAGGCGAAGTACGTCGTTATGGCAACTGGTCCGCTGAACAGGCCCAAGCTGCCCGGAATCCCCGGGATCAATTCCTTCAAGGGGCACACGTTCCACACCTCACGCTGGGACTACGGTTATACGGGCGGAACCCCCCTGGGTGGCCTGGACAAGCTGAAAGACAAGCGCGTTGGCATCATCGGCACCGGCGCTACTGCGATCCAGTGCATTCCGCACCTCGCCGCCGCGGCCAAGGAACTCTACGTCTTCCAGCGCACCCCGTCTTGCGTGGACTTGCGCTTCAACCACCCGACGGATCCGGAGTGGGTCAAGACGCTCAAGCCGGGCTGGCAGTGGGAGCGCATGGTCAACTTCGCGGAAGTGCTCGAGGGCATCGAAGTAGAAGTCGACCTGGTCAACGACGGCTGGACCGTGCTCTATCGCAAGGCCTTTGGTCCTGCGCTCAGGAAGGCGGCCGAAGAGATTGGCCGTCCGCTCACCGCTGTTGAGCGTAGCCAGCTGCTCGAGCTGTCCGACTATCAGAACATGAACCGGATACGGGCGCAGATCTCACAGATCGTCAAGGATCCCAAGACGGCCGAAGCGCTGAAGCCCTGGTACCGCCAGTTCTGCAAGCGCCCAACCTTCCACGACACCTACCTGGACTGCTTCAACCGTCCCAACGTTCATCTGGTCGATACCGACGGCAATGGCGTTGACCAGATCACTCCCGAAGGCGTGGTCGTGGCTGGCGAGGAGTACAAGGTCGACTGCCTGATCTTCGCAACGGGCTTCGAAACTGAGACCTCGTATGTCCACCGGGCCGGATACGACGTGGTCGGCCGCAATGGGCGCAAGCTGTCCGAATACTGGGCGAACGGGCTGCGGACGTTCTTCGGCGTGGCCGTCGATGGCTTCCCGAACATGTTCCTGCTCGGGCGGACCCAGAGCGGCGCATCGCTCAACCTGCTCTATGGCATCACGCAACAGATCGGACATGTCGTGCACATGATGTCCGAGACCGAAAAGCGGGGTGCCACCTCGGTCGAGGCGACACCGGCGGCGGTGGCGGAATTCCTGGAGGAATTCTGGTCGCACAAGCGCAAGGCCGACAGGTACTGGGCGGAATGCACCCCCGGTTTCTTCAACAACGAGGGCAACGTCACGGACACCAAGGGGTTCTTCTCCGACGTTTATGGTGGTGGCATTCGGAAGTTCTTCCAGAACTTCAGGGCATGGCGAGAAAGCGGCGACATGGTCGGGTTTACCTTCGAGTACCAGAAGGACAAGGTCCCCTCCTAAGAGGCCGTCAGGCCAACCGAGCCCGCTCGTCGTCTCCTGTCAGGGCAGACGACGGGCGGGTTAACCGTTGCAAGATCAGACGGTTACGATCCCGCTCTACAGGATGAGCAGTCGCCAAGGGGTGTCGAGATGACTGCCGCGGCGCGTCGAGATCGGCGTACATGGCCGTGCATTCGCTTTCGCCGCCGACGCCCACGCTGACGCCCGTCAGGGCTGGACCCGCGCCAACGAGAAAAGCGCCGTTGACCAAATCGTCGTCGGCCATGACGGGCTCTACAGCCATCGCCATCCGCAGATCTGCAGCATCATTCGGCCCAAGGCGACATTCGCGCCGGTTCGTTGCGGAAGAGGGTTTGCTCGAGAGCCTGGTCGGGCTTGTCCACGGACGCTTCGTCATGCTTCGCCTGCTGTTCGGAAGCTGCGAGGAGCTTGATTCTTGGCACGACAAGCCCTGCATGGGGACGTGGTCCAGGTGGCGGGTCGCCCCGCGTCGATCGCTTGTCACGGCCCGTCCGATGGGTTCCATACCCTGCGGCGTCGGTCTCATTGACGCCGCCCCGTGTGGTCCGATTACAACAGGAGCCAGGTCCACGCGAAAGCGGCGTTCCCGGTCGGGGGAGTGAGGCGTGGCTCAGACCGCATCGGCATAGGTCAGTGCCCGGCCGGAGCCGTGCTCGCCGCTGATCATGGTGCGGCGCATGGAGCATACTTTGTCGGTGGGGCCACCGGTCACAGGGTGCAGCATGCGCCAGTCGTCCCACCGGATCAGTTCGTTCTGGTCCCATGAATGGTTGTAGCTTGGGCAGCGATCGATGTGGTCAACGAGTTCGTCGAGCAGCGCCCCACTGTCCTCGCGGCTCAATCTCGCGATTCCTTCAGCAAACATGCGCGGACCTGACAGCGCAGGGTCAAATCCGGCGCAAGCTCGTATGCCTTTTCCGGCCACTTCCTGATTTATTGACATTCCCTTGCGGAGGAACGCCTCAACCCGCGCTGTAGACCACCGGACACGCCTTCGGATCATCCTGCCGGGTGGCGAAGTAAGTGCCCGGGAGCATAGTGAAATCATCGATGCCATAGTTCAGCAGCATGCTGATGCGCGGCTTGTTGCCCCGATTCATGCCGCTGCCATGCATGATGTGTGCGTGGTGCGCGGAGCACCAGCCGGCGGGCAATACCGAGTCCACCTCGGTCCATACCTTGCCCTCGGGCACCTCGATTTCTTCGCGCTGACGCTCCTCGTCATGCTCAAAGAAGCCGTTTTCATAGAGCCGGTGCCAGCTCTGAGAACCCGGGACGAACCGCAAGGGCCCGATTTCGACCGGCACATCGTCGAGGGCAAGCCAGACGTTGACGCTGGTGCCCTTGATGATGTTGTCGAAGTAACGGCGATCCTGGTGCCAACCCACTACGGTGTTCTTGTCCGAACGCGGATATTTGGCGAGGACCATGCAATTGAAAACCTTGAGGCGCTTGGCGCCGACGACTTCAGCAGTCCACTGGGCCATGCGGGAATCGCTCATCATCTCGCGAATGGTGTTGTCCGCGTCCTGCGGGAACTGCGCTTCGATGTAGGCCGGGTGATTTGCAATGTCAGGCCCGCCGGTGTTGGTGCGCGGCGCGACACCGGTTTCATATACGCCCCGCAGCACGCTCCACGCGTGCTCCCTGGCTACCCTCACCTGCTCGTCGCTGAACATTGGCCCCCGGTGAACCTGGAAGCCGTCGCGGCCGTAATTGTAGCGCTTGGAGTTTTCCGTTGCCTGCCGGACGAGTTCGTCGTGGGCCTGATCGACGTCAGAGACTGCACAGGTCATTGTTCCGCCTTTCGCTGGAGTTCCACCTAGTTGCCGATGGAAAGCTGCGCGTTTCTGACGAAAGTGTCAACTATTTTTCTGACAGAAGTGTCAAAAAATTCCACGGGAGGGATCGCGGCCCGAAACCCTCAGGAATCGTCCAGTTTCGCGCGCTGACCACCGCCACCATCGCCCTCTTTGGACAAATAGCGGATCGCAGGGTGTGGCGGGGCGGAGAGAAATTTGTCCTGATGGACTGGCGGGAAATTGTCATTACGCGGTGCATCGTGTCCCGACTGCGTTTAACTTGACAGCACCTTTGTTGCGCATGAGCGGCTTTGACAAGACCGAAATCCGGATTTTAATTTTGCATTGCAGCAATATAGTTGCGGCTTGTGCAAGACGCAAACCGGGCTTATATGCCGCCGCATAACGCATTGCAGAACGCTGACAGGCAACCGCGCGCAGACGCTCAAATAAGCCTGACGCCGAATACGCAAACTCTAATCTAACACATCTGAAAAAATCTCGATCCCGCAACCAAGCGGGGTAAGCAGGAGACATGATATGAAGACCATACTCACCGCGCTTGCCGCGGTGGCTGTGCTCGCCGGTTCGTCGGCAGCATTCGCCAACGGCCGTGAACAGGTTTCGCTCTCAGTCCGCGCCCAGAACGTGGACTTTGCCGACCCCGCCGCGGTCGCGCGCTTCCGCGCCGACGCCCAGCGCGCCATCGCCGCCGTGTGTAATCCGGGCGACCGGATCGGCGCCGACTATACGCCCGACTTCAAGTGCCGCCACGAAATGTCGGCGAGCATCGAGCCCAAGGTCAACCAGCTCGTGATGGCCGCCACCGGCAATTCGCGCATGGCGACCCAGGGCCTGCCGAACTGATCGCTTGCCGGCCGGGCGGGGGCCGTCCGCCGGGCTGGCAGCGAGACAGATCGCAAAGTCCTGAACCCAAAGTCTTGATCGATGTGACGCCGGGAGCCCTGCTCCCGGCTTTTTTTGCGCCCGCGCGCCCTCGTCGCCGTGCTCAGGCCGCTTCGGCTAGCGGGGGCTTGCCGGGCCGGGGCCCCGCCGGGCCGCTGCGCAGCAGGGCGCGCAGCTTGCGGCTGACCGCCTGCGGCGAGGAGGTCCGCCCCGCCAGCCAGCGATAGAGCAGCGGCACGACGAACAGGGTGACCGCGGTCGCCACGCTGACCCCGAAGACGATGACCATGCCGATGGCCGAGCGCGCCCCCGCCCCGGCCCCGCTGGCGAAGGCGAGCGGCACGGCGCCGGCGACGGTCGCCACCGAGGTCATCAGGATCGGGCGGATGCGGCGGACCGAGGCTTCGCGGATGGCCTCGGGCACGGACTGGCCGGCATCGCGCAGCTGGTTGGCGTATTCGATGATCAGCACGCCGTTCTTGGCGGCCAGGCCTACCAGCATGACGAGGCCGATCTGGCTGAACAGGTTGACGCTCATCCCCGCCGCGGCCAGCCCCAGCACGCCCCCGGCGATGGCCAGGGGCACGGCGGTGATGATGACGGCCGGGTGGATGAAGCTCTCGAACTGGGCCGCGAGGAGCAGGTAGATGACCAGCACGGTCACCCCGAAGACCAGCCAGATCGCCCCGCCGGTCTGGCGCAGGGCCTGGCTTTCGCCGCGATAGCCGATCGCCACCACTTCGGGCGACTGGCGCGCCTGCTGTTCGAGGAAGGCCAGCGCCTCGCCGAGGGTGTGGCCGGGGGCGACGCCGCCCTGAAGCGTGATCGCGCGCAGCTTGTTGAACCGCCCGAGCTCGCGCGCGGTGGAGGCCTGGCGCAGGTGGACGAGGCTGGCGAGCGGGACCAGCGCCCCGCTGCGCGCGCGCAGGTAGACCGTATCGAGCCGGTCGGTGCTGTTGCGCTCGCTGGCCTCGGCCTGGACGACGACCTTGTATTCCTCGCCGTCGCGCACGTAGGTGGAGACGCGGCGCGAGCCCATCAGGGTTTGCAGGGCCTGGCTGACATCTTCGACCGAGACGCCGAGGTCGCCGGCGCGCTGGCGGTCGACATCGATCAGGACCTGGGGCTTGGATTCGATGTAATCGGCATCGAGGTTGACGATGGCGGGATTGTCGCGCGCGGCGGCCATGATCCGGTCGCGGGCCTGGGCGAGATCCTCGTAGCTGGTGCCGGCGAGGACGAAGTTGATGGGCTGGCCGCGCCCGCGCCCCAGCGAACTGCGCACCACGGCATTGCCGCGCAGGGCCGCCAGCTGGCCGATCTTGCGGTTGACCAGCTTGGCCACGTCCTGAGAGGTATTGGTGCGTTC
>DASTGC010000028.1:0-15134 GCA_035719485.1 Novosphingobium sp. | reverse complement strand
GCGGCGTGACCCACATCTTCGTGGACAACACCGGCGACACGACAGCCGACCTGACCATCGACCTAACCGGCACCTTCACCATGACCGCAGGGGACTTCGTCCTCTGATCGCGTGACCGTCCCGGCTCCCTCACGGAGCAAGCAAAAGGCCGGCGGGAAACCGCCGGCCTTTCTGTTTGGGGTGAATGTGCGCCGGCCCGGTGGGCGGCGGGCGAGGGGGTTCAGCCGAGCAGGTCTTGCGCGAGGGCTTCGGCGAGGCGGATGCCATCGACCGCGGCGGAGAGGATGCCGCCGGCGTAGCCTGCGCCTTCGCCGCCCGGATAGAGCCCGCGGGTGTTGAGGGACTGGAGGTCGGCCCCGCGGGTGAAGCGGACGGGGCTGGAGGTGCGCGATTCGACGCCGGTGAGCACCACATCGGGGTGGTCGTAGCCGGCAATGCGGCGGCCGAAGACGGGGATGGCTTCGCGCAGGCTCTCGATCACGTAGTCGGGCAGGCACTTGGCGAGGTCGGTCAAGTGGACGCCGGGCTGGTAGGAGGGGACGACCTGGCCGAACTCGCCCGACGAGGGGCGGCCGGCGAGGAGGTCGGCCACTTTCTGGCCCGGAGCCTGGTAGGTGCCGCCGCCGGCCTGGTAGGCGAGGCTTTCCCAGTGGCGCTGGAAGGCGATGCCGGCCAGCGGGCCGCCGGGGTAGTCGCGCTCGGGCGTGATGTCGACGACGAGGCCGGAGTTGGCGTTGAATTCGGCGCGGGAATACTGGCTCATCCCGTTGGTGACGACGCGGCCCTCCTCGCTGGTCGCGGCGACGACCCGGCCGCCCGGGCACATGCAGAACGAATAGACCGTGCGGCCATTGGCGCAGCGGTGCGACAGGGCATAGGCGGCGGGGCCGAGGATCGGGTTGCCGGCATGGTCGCCATAGCGGGCGCGGTCGATCCAGCCTTGCGGGTGCTCGATCCTCACGCCGATGGCGAAGGGCTTGGCCTCGCAATGGACGCCGGCGGCGTGGAGCTTCGCGAAGGTGTCGCGCGCCGAATGGCCGACGGCGAGGATGACGTGGCTGGCGGGGAGCACGGTGCCGTCGGACAGGTGGAGTGCGGCAATGCGGCGTTCGCCAGAGGGCGCGGTGGCGATCTCGAAATCGTCGACCCGGGTGGAGAAGCGGTATTCGCCGCCGAGGCTTTCGATCGTCTCGCGGATCGACATGACCATGGTGACGAGGCGGAAGGTGCCGATGTGGGGGTGGGCCTCGGTGAGGATATCGTCGGGCGCGCCGGCTTTCACGAACTCGGTCAGGACCTTGCGGGAGAGGTGGCGCGGGTCCTTGATGCGGGAATAGAGCTTGCCGTCGGAAAAGGTGCCGGCCCCGCCCTCGCCGAACTGGACGTTGCTTTCGGGCGTGAGGACCGAGCGGCGCCACAGGCCCCAGGTGTCCTTCGTCCGTTCGCGCACGGCCTTGCCGCGTTCGACGATGATGGGCTTCAGGCCCATATCGGCGAGAATCAGGGCGGCCATCAGCCCGCAGGGGCCGGCGCCGATGACGACCGGGCGCTCACCCTGCCATCCGGCGGGCGCGCGGACGGGGGGGCGGTAGGTGGTGTCGGGGGTGGGCCGCAGGTGCGGATCGCCGGCGTGGGCAGCGAGGACGGCGGGCTCGTCGGCAAGGGCCAGGTCCAGCACGTAGACCAGCTTGATCGCCCGCTTGTTGCGCGCATCGTTGCCGCGCCGGGCCACGGAGACGCGTTGCAGCTCGCCCGGGGCGAGGCCGAGGCGGGCGACGATCGCCGCCTCGAGATCGGCGGGGGAATGATCAAGCGGGAGGGCGAGGTCGGAGAGCCGGAGCATGGTTGCCGGCTAGCGCGCCGGCCAGGAAAGGGGAAGGGCGCGGTTGCCTGGCCAGTGCATCATGACGCCGACACCGCTGCAACACCCCCGCGCGGGCCGAGCAGCGCGATCTCGCCACGGCGTTGCGCCCCGATCAGCCCCATGGCAGCCGCGACGATCATGCCGGCGGCAAATCCGGCATAGAACAGGTAGGCACCGCCCGCGCTGTGGACCGGCAGCAGCAGCGGGGCGCCGAGCGCCCAGACCACGCCCCAGGCGATGCGCAGCCACGACCATTCGTTCCAGCCCCGGTGCGAGACCAGGTCCCAGGCGCATTGGGCGACCAGGGTTATTGTCGTGCCCAGCGCACAAAAGGCGAGCGCGGCCCCCCGTCCGGCATAGGCCGGGCCGATGACCAGCAGGAGCGCCTGCGGTGCCGCAAGCGCCAGCCCCAGCAGCGCGAGGGCCGGAAGCGAACTCAGCAGGACATATCCGGTCATGCGCGGCAAGGCCCGATCCACCACGCCGGCGAAAGCAGGGACGAAGAAGGCGAGGGTGAGGGTGCTGAACGGAGCCAGCAACTGCGCGATCCGGCCAAGCGCACCGTAAGTTGCCAGTTCGAAGCTGCCGGCCTGCGCGAGATAGAACAGGACGAGCTGGCTCTGAAAACAGAAGAAGACGTCCGTTGGCACTTGCCGACCGGCGACGCGCGTAACCATGCGGGTGAGCGCGGCATCGGGGGCAGGCAGCTCCGGGCCGAGCAGCTGGCGGCTTCGGCGCTGGAGCAGCGGCACGCGGCCCGCTGTCACGAACAACGTGGTGAGCAGGGCCGGTACGAGCGTTACGACCTGAACCGCAGCCAGGGCGAGGACGGCAAACATGCGCAGGATAGCGAGCACGCTGTCGAGCAGCCGGACGGTGCCGGTCTGCTGGTCGAAGTAGAGGACCAGATCGAACAGACTGGCCCGCAGGTCTGCCGCCCACAGCAGCAGCAGGATAGCCGCGCAGGCCCACAGCTCCCATCCCTGCGAACCGGCTTGCCTGAGCAGGTATACGGATGCGGCGAGAATGGGAGGCATGGTCAGCGCCGAGATCCACAGCCGCGACCGGAGTGCCGCGGAAAGCGCTGCGGCTGCCTCCGACCGGTCGGGCCAGACCTTCCCCAGCTCCGCAGCAAAGGCGGTCTGGATGCCGCTGCGGGTGATAACCCAGATCGCACCGATCACGGTCATGGCCACGGTATAGACGGCATAACCATCGACCGGCATGGCGCGGGCGAGGATCAGCCCGGCAACCGCACTGGCTGCCTGAATGACGACTCCGCCGGCGATGAACGAGCCGACCCTGCGCGAGGGGCTCATGATAGCATCGCCGGCGGTTCGTTCTGGCTCGGAGCGCAGTCGATCACGGCCTGGCCAACATCAGCGTCATGGCTGCATGATAGCCCGGACATGCCGCCGGGCAAGCCATGGTCGGGAAGTCCCGCCGCATGGCACGCCGGGGAAAGCATCGCCGGGAACGAGAAGGGCGCGCCGCAAAGGCACGCCCTTCTGGATCGAACCTTATGGATCGACTCAGCGCGGCAGTTCGCTCGCCCCCATCAGGGCGAGATCGACCGCGCGGGCCGCTTGCCGGCCTTCGCGGATCGCCCAGACGACGAGGCTCTGGCCGCGCCGCATGTCGCCGCAGGAAAAGATCTGCGGGTCGCTCGTCTGGTAGTCCACCATGGTGGCGGCGACGTTGCCGCGCGGGTCGAGCGCCACGCCGGCCTGGTCGAGCAGGCCCTGCTTGCGCGGCCCGAGGAAGCCCATGGCGAGCAGGATCAGATCGGCCTTGAGGGTGAACTCGCTGCCGGGGATCTCCTGCATGCGGCCATCGGCCCATTCGACACGGACGCATTCGAGGCCGGTCACGTCATTCTCGCCGACGACGCGCTTGGTCAGCACGGCAAAATCCCGTTCGCAGCCTTCCTCGTGGCTCGACGAGGTGCGCAGCTTGAGCGGCCAGTTGGGCCAGGTGAGGGCCTTGTCTTCCTTTTCCGGCGGCTTGGGCATGATCTCGAGCTGGACCACCGAGGCGGCGCCCTGGCGGTTCGAGGTGCCGACGCAATCCGACCCGGTATCGCCGCCGCCGATCACGATGACGTGCTTGCCGGTGGCGAGGAGTGAACCCTGCGGCGCGGCGCGCAGTTCATCGTCGCCGGCGTTGCGCTTGTTCTGCTGCATCAGGAACTGCATGGCCGGGCGGACCGACGGCAGCTCTGCGCCGGGGATTTCCAGCTTGCGTGGCTCTTCCGCGCCGCCGGCCAGCACGATCGCGTCGAAATTTTCCTTCAGGGAATCGACCGAGATATTCACCCCCACTTCCGTCGAAGTGCGGAAGGAGACGCCCTCGGCCTCCATCTGCACCATGCGGCGGTTGATAAGGTGCTTTTCCATCTTGAAGTCTGGAATGCCGTAGCGAAGCAGGCCGCCGGGGCGATCGTTCTTCTCGAAGACGGTGACCGAGTGGCCGGCGCGCGCGAGCTGCTGCGCGGCGGCAAGACCGGCGGGGCCCGAGCCGACGACGGCGACGGTCTTGCCGGTGCGCTTGGCCGGAACCTGCGGGACGATCCACCCTTCCTGCCAGCCCTTGTCGACGATCGCGCATTCGATCGACTTGATGGTGACCGGCTGGTCCATGATGTTGAGAGTGCAACTGGCCTCGCACGGGGCGGGGCAGATGCGGCCGGTGAACTCGGGGAAGTTGTTGGTGGAGTGCAGCGTTTCGAGCGCGTTCTTCCAATCATCCTCGTAGACGAGATGGTTCCAGTCCGGGATCAGGTTGTTCACCGGACAGCCGTTGTGACAATAGGGAATGCCGCAATTCATGCAGCGCGAGGCCTGGGCGCGCAGGGCGCCCGGCTCGTGCGGGATGACGAATTCCTTGTAGTGCTTCAGGCGCTCGGCCGGATCCGCATAGGTGCGGTCCTTGCGGTCAAGCTCGAGGAAGCCCGTTTCCTTGCCCATGGTCTTCGTACCCTACCTTATTCCGCGGCCACCGAGGCGGCTTCGCGCCGCTCGGCCTCGAGTTGCTTGAGCGCCTTCGCGTAATCCTTCGGCATCACCTTCACGAACTTGCCGACGGCATTGTCGAAATCATCCAGCAGGGCGCGGGCGCGCTTGCTGCCGGTGTGGAGGTGATGGCGCTCCAGCAGGATGCGCAGGCGGTCGGCGTCGTGGCGGAGCATGTCGCCCATGCCCGGATCGGTGGCGCCGTTGGTCCGCTGCTGCGGCCGGCCTGTGCCTTCCTCCTCGTCACGCGTGTTGGAGATGGGGAGCAGATCGACCTGTGCAAGGTTGCAGAGCTGCGAGAAAACGCCTTCCTCGTCATAGACATAGGCGACGCCGCCCGACATGCCTGCGGCGAAGTTGCGCCCGGTCTTGCCGAGCACGCAGACCACGCCGCCGGTCATATATTCGCAGCCATGATCGCCGGTGCCTTCGACCACGGCGACCGCGCCCGAATTGCGCACGGCGAAGCGTTCGCCGGCGACGCCGTTGAAGAAGGCCTCACCCGCGATCGCGCCGTAGAGCACGGTGTTGCCGACGATGATGTTCTCGGTCGGCTCGCGGTCGACATGGGCGGGCTGGCGCACGATCACCCGGCCGCCGGACAGGCCCTTGCCGACATAGTCGTTGGCATCGCCGACGAGGTCGAGCGTGACACCGTGGGCGAGGAAGGCGCCGAACGACTGGCCGGCGACCCCGGTGAGGCTCACCGAGATCGTGTTGTCCGGCAGGCCGGCATGGCCATAGCGCTTGGCGACCTCGCCCGAGAGCATGGCGCCGACCGTGCGGTTGACGTTGATCACCTTGCGCTCGATCCGGACCGGAGACCTGCCTTCCAGCGCCTCGGCCGAAGCGGCGATGAGGTCGTTGTCGAGCGCGTTCTCAAGCCCGTGGTCCTGCACTTCCGACCAGTTGAGGGTGGTGCCCTCGGCCGGCTCGACCTGGTGGAGGAGCTTCGACAGATCGATTCCCTGGGCCTTCCAGTGGGTTATTGCCTTGCGGGTATCGAGCCGATCGACCCGGCCGACCATCTCGGCGACAGTGCGGAAGCCCATCTCGGCCATGATCGCCCGCAGCTCTTCAGCGACGAAGAAGAAGTAGTTGATCACGTGCTCGGGCTGGCCGGTGAAGCGGGCGCGCAGAACCGGGTCTTGCGTCGCCACGCCGACCGGGCAGGTGTTGAGGTGGCACTTGCGCATCATGATGCAGCCCGCCGCGATCAGCGGCGCGGTGGCGAAGCCGAACTCGTCGGCGCCGAGCAGGGCGGCGACCGCGACATCGCGCCCGGTGCGCAGCCCGCCATCGGCCTGGACCGCGATGCGCGAGCGCAGGTTGTTGAGCAGCAGGGTCTGCTGGGTTTCGGCGAGGCCGATTTCCCAAGGCGAACCGGCGTGGGTCAGCGAGGTCAGCGGCGAAGCGCCGGTGCCGCCCTCGTAGCCCGAGATCGTGACATGGTCCGCGCGCGCCTTGGAAACGCCCGCGGCGACCGTGCCGACGCCGACTTCGGAGACCAGCTTGACCGAGATCCGCGCACCCGCATTGACGTTCTTCAGGTCGTGGATCAGCTGGGCGAGATCCTCGATCGAATAGATGTCGTGGTGCGGCGGCGGCGAGATCAGGCCGACGCCGGGGGTGGAATGCCGGGTCGCGCCGATGGTCTTGTCGACCTTGTGGCCGGGCAGCTGGCCGCCTTCCCCGGGCTTGGCGCCCTGGGCCATCTTGATCTGGATGTCGTCGGCATTGACGAGGTATTCCGCGGTGACGCCGAAGCGTCCGCTAGCGACCTGCTTGATCGACGAGCGCATCGAATCGCCGTTGTCCAGCGGCTTGAAGCGCTTGGGATCCTCGCCGCCCTCGCCGGTGTTCGACTTGCCGCCGATCCGGTTCATGGCCAGCGCCAGCGTGGTGTGGGCCTCCCACGAGATCGAGCCGTAGCTCATCGCGCCGGTGGCGAAGCGCTTGACGATTTCGCTGGCCGGTTCGACCTCGGAGATGTCGAGCGGCTTTTCGGCCGACTTCAGCTCCATCAGGCCGCGGATAGTGAGCATTCGTTCGGACTGGTCGTTGATGGTCTGCGCGAATTCCTTGTACTTCTCCGGCATGTTGCCGCGCACGGCATGCTGGAGCGCCGCGATGTTGTGCGCGGTCCAGGCATGTTCCTCACCGCGCAGGCGCAGGCCGTACATTCCGCCGACGTCGAGCATGTTGCGGTAGATCGGGTTGTCGCCGTAGGCGGCGGCGTGGCGGCGCACCGATTCCTCGGCGACTTGGCTCAGCCCGACGCCCTCGATCGTGGTGGCGGTGCCGGTGAAATAGGCTTCGATGAACTCGGACGAGAGGCCGACCGCATCGAAGATCTGGGCGCCGCAGTAGGACTGGTAGGTCGAGATGCCCATCTTGGACATGACCTTGAGCACGCCCTTGCCGATGGCCTTGATGTAGTTCTTCTTGACCGTCTTGGCATCGAGCTCGGGGTGCTTGCGCGCGCGGATGTCTTCGAGGGTTTCGAAGGCGACATAGGGGTTGATCGCTTCGGCGCCATAGCCGGCGAGCACGCAGAAGTGGTGGACCTCGCGGGCCTCGCCGGTTTCAACCACGAGCCCGGTCTGCATGCGCAGGCCCTGGCGGACGAGGTGGTGGTGGACGGCGGCAGTAGCGAGCAGGGCCGGCATCGGGATCCGGTCGGGCCCCTGGGCGCGGTCGGACAGGATCAGGATGTTCTTGTCGGCCAGCACGGCTTCGGTGGCCAGCCAGCACATTTCCTTGACCGCCTGTTCGAGGCCGGCGGCCCCGGCAGCGGCGTCCCAGGTCATGTCGATGGTCTGGGTGCGGAAGGCGCCATCGAGTGCCGCCTCGACCGAGCGGATCTTGGCGACATCGTCGTTGGTCAGGATCGGCTGGTCGACCTCCAGGCGCTTATGGCTGCCCGCATCGTGGCCGAGCAGGTTGGGGCGCGGGCCGATCATCGACACCAGCGACATGACCAGTTCCTCGCGGATCGGGTCGATCGGCGGGTTGGTCACCTGGGCGAAGTTCTGCTTGAAATAATCGTAGAGCAGGCGCGACCGGTCCGACAGCACGGCGATCGGCGTGTCGGTGCCCATCGAGCCGATCGGATCGTCAGCGAGGACGGCCATCGGTTCGAGGAACTTGTTCACGTCCTCCTGGGTGTAGCCGAAGGCCTGCTGGCGATCGAGCAGGCTGGTGGTCTCCACCGGCAGCTGGGCCAGTTCGGGCTCGACCGGGTCGAGGTCCTTGAGGTTGTACTGGGCAGACTCCAGCCATTCCTCATAGGGCTCGGCATTGGCGAGGCTGGCCTTGATCTCCTCGTCCTCGATGATGCGGCCCTCGGCGAAGTCGATCAGCAGCATCTTGCCGGGCTGGAGCCGCCACTTGCGGACGATGTTGTCTTCCTTGATCGGCAGGACGCCGCTTTCGGAAGCCATGACCACGAGATCGTCGTCGGTCACGCAGAAGCGGGCGGGACGCAGCCCGTTGCGATCGAGCGTGGCGCCGATCTGGCGGCCATCGGTGAAGGCGACGGCAGCCGGGCCGTCCCACGGCTCCATCAGCGCGGCGTGGTATTCATAGAAGGCGCGGCGCTTGGGATCCATCAGCGGGTTGCCGGCCCAGGCTTCCGGGATCAGCATCATCACCGCGTGAGCGAGGCTGTAGCCGCCCGCGAGCAGCAGCTCGAGCGCATTGTCGAGACAGGCGGTGTCGGACTGGCCGTGGGGGATGATCGGCCACATCTTGTCAAGATCAGGGCCGAGCAGTTCCGATTCCATCGTGCGGCGGCGGGCGTTCATCCAGTTCACGTTGCCGCGAACGGTGTTGATCTCGCCATTGTGGGCGATCAGCCGGAACGGATGGGCCAGCTTCCAGCTCGGGAAGGTGTTGGTGCTGAAGCGCTGGTGGACGAGGCCCAATGCCGAGACGCATTCCGGGTTGCGCAGGTCGTCATAGAACGAACCCACCTGCGTCGCCAGCAGGAGGCCCTTGTAGACGATGGTGCGGGTCGAGAAGCTCGGCATGTAGAGCTGGGTGAGGCCCGGGAGGCCATGCTTTTCGGCCATGGCGGCGAGCGGGTTCTGGACCTGCTTGCGGATTGCGAGCAGCTTGCGCTCGAACGCGTCCTGATCGGCGCAATTCTCGCCCCGGGCGATAACGCACTGGCGGATCACCGGCATCGATTCGAGCACGGTCTTGCCCAGCCCGTCGAGCGTGACGGGCACTTCGCGCCAGCCGAGGAGGGCCTGGCCCTCCTTCTCGATGAACTTCTCGAAGGTCTCGACGATCAGGCTGCGGCTGGCCTCGTCCTGCGGCAGGAAGCACATGGCCACCGCATAGTCGCCCGGCTGGGGCAGGGTGACCCCGGCGCCGGCGGCCCAGGTGCGGAAGATCTGGTCGGGCAGCTGGATCAGGATGCCCGCGCCGTCGCCCAGCAGCGGATCTGCGCCGACCGCGCCGCGATGGTCGAGGTTTTTCAGGATTTCGAGCGCCTGGGTAATGATCGCGTGGCTCTTGGCGCCCTTGATGTGGGCGACAAAGCCGACGCCGCACGCGTCGTGTTCGTTGCGCGGATCATAAAGGCCCTGGGCCTGCGGGAATCCCATCGAATAATCCATCCTGTAACAACCTGCCGGCATCCCTGACAGTGCAGGGCATGGCCGGTATCGAATACGCGACTCACCCGGCCGCAAAAATGCAGCGGGTGTCGCAGTATCGGCCAATGACGGCAGGGCCGCGATTTTGCAACTGCGAACCTGCGTCAACCTGCCCCGGAAGGCACGATCCGGCCTGCTCCGGCGACGAAATTCGGAACGGGAATGGCCTAGTGGCGGTTGTTATGCGCGCTGTTGGGCGCGCGTGGCGACGATCAGGCGGCGCCGCTCATCCGCTGCAGGGCGGCAAGCGCCTCGCGCAGGGCCTGTTCGGTATCCTGAGTGCGGGCCGCGCCCGCGGTGCCGGGGAGCGGCAGGGTGACCGGCGGCGCGGCGACGGCCTGGCCGGGAAAGATCACCACTGGCTGGGGACCAGCTTCGAGGCGATTCTCGTCAGCACCGTCCTCGATCCGGACGAAATCGGCCAGCGGGGCGGGTTGGCGGGTGGCGGGGCGTACGTCGGTCAGCGACGGATAGGCTCGGGCCGCGGCAGGATCGAGCACGGGGTCCTCGTCCAGTTCGCCCCATTCATCGCCGGCAGGCGGCGCGGCTGCGGCGCCGGCTTCAGGCGAAACCGTAGCGGAATTGCGCAGGCGGCGGGCCTGCAAGGCAATCGTGAAGCGTTCGACCAGCTGGACCAGGCCGAGGCTCTCGAGTGGCGCGGCGCAGAGGCGCATGGCGGCTTCGCCGCCGAGTTCGGCTGCCGTGCGGAACACCGGCCCGGCCGGCTGCACCACCGATGGCGCAGCCATCACGGCGGGCTCGACCGGCTCCGCCTCGGGGGCGAGGTCGGGAGCGGGCAAGTTTGGCTCACGCACGGAAGGCTTGAGCGGTTCCAACGCAGGAAGAGCGGAGATTTCGAGGACCGGCGGAGACGCTTCGGCGGTCTCGCTGGTCAGCGCACGCCGGCGGGAGGGTTGGGATCCGAGCGCGGCGGCGAGGCGGACGAGGTCTTCGTCATCGCCGGCGGGATCAGGCTGGCGCAGGGCCTCGGATCGGGTCGGCTCCGTCGATTCGGCAGCGATGGGTTCGGGCCGGGCGCGGAGCACGCGATCCGGCAACCTGAGGGTGCGGCGGCGCTGGGCCTGGGCCGCGAGGTAGCCCGCCCCGCCACCGGACAAGGCGAGCACGAAGGACACCAGCAGCCGGGCAGTGAAGCCCAGCGGCGGCCGCGCGGCGGGAACCAGAACATCGAGCTGAAGCGCGGCAGCGGCACCTTCGAGCAGGCGCACGGGCATGGCCATGCTGCCGATGGCAAGGATCGTCGCCAGCCAGAGGGCAACAACGGCCGGATAGAACCGGTGCGCGACAATCCCGCGCCGGCCGGTTCCGCGCTGCGGCGCCTGAGCCAGGTCGATCCTGTGGCTGTTCGAATTCATCAGCGAGATCACGCCCCCGGAGTTCACTTCCGCCTGCTCTCTAGCGCGGCTTGGTAAACGGGCAGATAACGACGGGCATTGACGGCCCAATCATGGTGCTTGCGAACATGGGCGCGGGCGGCCTCGCGTCGCGGTTCCCAGGAATCCCGGTTGGCAGCAAGGCCTGCCAGCGCCGCCGCGCAGGCGGCGGGATCATCGGGTGCGAACAGCGTACCGGTCTCCCCATCGGCGATGAGCTCGCGGTGGCCGCCAACGTTGGACGCGGCGACGAGCTTGCCCTGGGCCATGGCTTCCAGCGGCTTGAGCGGCGTGACCAGTTCGGTCAGGCGGCTGGCCTTGCGGGGATAGGCCATCACGTCCATCAGCGCATACCAGCGCTCAACCTCCACATGGGGCACGCGGCCGGTGAAGTGGATGGCTCCGGCCGCAGACGATGCCGCAGCGCGGGCGCGTAGTTCCGCATCCATGGGGCCTCCCCCGACGAGGATCAGCCGCGCGCCCGGTTCGCGATCTAGCAGCAGCGGCATGGCATCGATAAGCCCGTCGAGGCCCTCATAATCGTAGAAGCTGCCGATGAATCCGATGACCGGGCCGGCGCCGCCAAGCCCAAGGGAGGAGGCGAGGGCGGCATCGGGCAGGGGCGGATCGCCGAACAGGGCGAGGTCCACGCCATTGGGCGACAAGGTGATCCGACCAGGTGCGATCCCGCGCGAAACGAGATCGTCCCTGAGTCCGGCGCAGATGGTGACCACGGCCTCAGCGCGGGCGATGACGTGGTTTTCGAGGGCCCGGGTCAGGCGGTAGCGGGGCGAGCCCTCGCGGCCCTCGCCATTGCCGACGGCGGCGTCTTCCCAGAAGGCGCGGATTTCATAGACCAGCGGCAGCCCGAGCCGGCGGGCGGCGCGGGCGGCGGCAAGGCCGCACAGCGCGGGCGAATGGGCGTGGATCACATCCGGGCGCCAGTTGCGGGCAAGGCGCCCGATCGCGGCGGCCAGCGCGCCAACCTCGCGCCATTCGCGCAGGAGCGGCGGGCCGGAGGGCTGGCCCGGCGTCCGGTGGAAGGTCAGGCCCTCGGCCACCTCCACCTCGCCGGACCGCCCGGCATGGCGCTGGCCGGTGATCCCGCGGACCTCCAGCCCCAGCCCCTCCTGCGCCTTGAGAATGGCGCGCGTACGGAAGGTATAGCCGCTGTGGAGCGGCAACGAATGATCGAGGACGTGGAGAACGCGCATTTCACACTATCGCCTAGCGCAACAGGCTTAACGCCGCGTCAACCGCGTTGGGCTAGGGCAGCGGGGAATGGTTGATCTTTTCGCCCTGACGCTGAGCCATGCGCTCCTCGCGCTGGCCGCCTGGCGGCTGGTGCTGCGGAGCGATCTCGACCGCGATCCGCCGCGCGGCTGAGCGGGCGCATGGTCGATCTTGCCCTCTTCCTGTTTGTGATGGCCCTGCTGGCGCTGTCGCTCAAGCGGCCGTTCCTGGCCGTGCTGGCCTATCTCTACGTCGACATCGTCGCCCCGCAGAAGATTTCCTGGCACCTGCTGGCCTCGATCCCGATCTCGCTCGTCACCTTCCTTGCCGCCTTCGGCTTGTGGCTCGTGGCCGACGCCAAGGCCGACAGCCGCTTCACCCTGCGCCAGGGCCTGCTGTTGGCCCTGCTGGCCTATTGCGGCGCGACCACGCTGGGCGCGGACTTCCCGGTGGAAGCGGCGGAGAAATGGGGCTGGGTGTGGAAGGCCCTGCTCTTTGCCATCTTCCTGCCATTGACCCTGCGGACGCGGCTGCGGATCGAGGCGGCGACCCTGTTCATGGTGCTTTCCGCCGGATCCATCGTCATTACCGGCGGGATCAAGACCGCGCTGACCGGGGGCGGCTACAATGCGCTCACCTTTTTCGTCCAGGACAATACCGGGCTTTACGAAGGCTCGATCATCTCCTGCGTGGCGATCGCGATCATTCCGCTGATCCTGTGGCTGGCCCGCCATGGCACGGTCTACCCGAAAGGGCCGCTGGTCCGCCTGTTTGCCGCCGCGCTGATCTTTGCCTGCCTGCTGATCCCGGTGGGGACCCAGGCGCGCACCGGGCTCCTGTGCATCGGCCTGCTCGGCGTGCTGATGCTGCGCACGGTCCGGCACCGGTTCCTCTATATCGGCGGGGCCGTGGCGCTGGTCCTGATGGCGGTGCCGTTCCTGCCGGCCAGCTTCACCGCGCGGATGAACACGATCGGGAACCACGAAGCAGACCAGTCCGCATCCACCCGCCTCGCGGTGTGGAAATGGACACTGGGCTACGTGCAGGACCACCCGCTCGGCGGCGGCTTCGATGCCTATCGCTCCAACCGGCTGGTGATCGAGACGCGCGACGTCGAGCAATCCGGCAGCCAGACCGACATCGAGACCAAGATCATCACCGACCAGGCCCGGGCCTATCACTCGAGCTACTTCGAGATGCTGGGCGAGCAGGGCTGGCCCGGGCTGGCGCTGTGGCTGTGGCTGCAGCTTTCCGGGCTGTGGCAGATGGAGAAGCTGCGCCGGCGCTGGCGCAAGCGCGGCGAGGCCGAAGGCGCCGGGCCCGAGCTGCAATGGCAGGCGCCGCTGGCCAATGCGCTGCAGCAGGCGCAGCTGGTCTACCTGCTGGGCGCGGCCTTCGTCGGCATCGCCTACCAGCCGTTCATCCTGATGCTGATCGGCCTGCAGTGCGGCCTGTGGTCATACCTCAAGCGGCTGGATGAGCCGGCGCTATCCACAAAATCGCGGCCGGCCCAGCAGGTCGCGTCCATCCCCGGCCAGGGCGCTATCGATCAGCCCGGCTGATCCGTTCAGGCGGGTGCCGCTTCCCGCGCGCGGTGGGCTTCGATGAACTGCTCGACGACCGGGGCGATCGACTTGCGCCAGCGGGTGCCGTTGAAGATGCCGTAGTGGCCGACCTCGGGCGCGAGGTGGTAGAGCTTGCGCTCGTCCGCCAGGCCGGTGGTGAGCTTGAGCGCGGCGCGCGTCTGGCCGATGCCGGAGATATCGTCGCGTTCGCCCTCGACCGCAAGGAGCGCGGTGTCGGTGATCGCGCCGAGATCGATCGGCCGGCCGCGGTGGACGAACTCGCCCTTGGGCAGCGAGTGGCGCTGGAACACGTGCTCGATCGTCTGCAGGTAGAACTCCGCGGTCATATCGCAGACCGAACGATATTCGTCGTAGAACGCCTTCTTGGAATCGGCGCTTTCGCCATCGCCTTCGACCAGGTGCTGGAAGATCTGGTAATGGCTGAGCAGGTGGGTCTGCAGGTTCATCGACATGAACCCGGCCAGCTGGAGAAAGCCCGGATAGACCTTGCGCCCCGCGCCCGGATAGCCGAGCGGCACGGTGGCGATGACATTGTGCCTGAACCACGAGAGCGGGCGGGTGACGGCCACGTCGTTGACGCTGGTCGGCGCTTCGCGGGTATCGACCGGGCCGCCCATCATCGTGAGCGAGGCCGGCCGGCAGGGGTGGCCGTCTTCCGCCATGACGGCCGTGGCCGCGAGGGCGGGCACCGACGGCTGGCAGACCGCCAGCATGTGGGTGCCGGGACCGATATGCTCGAGGAAGCCGATGACATGATCGATGTAGTCGTCGAGATCGAAACTGCCTTCCTCAAGCGGAATCTCGCGCGCATCCGCCCAGTCGGTGATGTAGACCTCCATCCGCTCGATCAGGCGGGCAACGGTCCCGCGCAGAAGGGTGGCGAAATGGCCGCTCATCGGGGCGACGATCATCAGGCGCGGCGGATTGGCGGGCAGGCCCGGGTGGGTGAAGCGCAGGAGATTGCCGAAAGTGCGCCGCACGACGATCGATTCGGTGACCGGGTGGATCGCCCCGTCCACCTCCACGGTGGCGATGCCGAAAGGCGGCTTGCCGCGCGGCGCTGCGGCATGGGCGAAGACATCCAGGGCCGAGGCGACGATCGGGCCGAGCCCGCTGTATCCCAGCGGCAAGGCCGGATTGTTGAGCAATTCGGCGGTCACCGAAGCCCAGGCGCTGGCCCCGCTGAGCAGGGCACGGTTCAATTCGTAGGCGTTGTAGAGCACTGCAATCGAATCCTGTCTGGGACGCGCCTCCGGGCGCCCGGTCGATAACGAAGATGCTACCTGCCGCAAGTTTTTGCAATGCAGCATCGTAAAGAGGGGAATTTGCCTGGTCCGGGCCGGGTCCCGCGCCGATTAATTGCACCGCGGCGTGCTGGTGCC
>DASTGC010000027.1:0-11570 GCA_035719485.1 Novosphingobium sp. | reverse complement strand
TTCCCCCACCGGATCAGGGCCTCGCCGGACCATCCGTCAAACCCGTTGTCGAGGTCCTGCCCGCAAATCGCGCGGCGGCGCAGGTCGTACCGCCCGACTGCGGCGACATGGTCGACCGGCAGCACCTCGGCATCAATGGTCCAGGCTCCCGTCACCGCCGTGTCGAGCAGGGTTTCCCGGTCGCAGGGATAATACGGGTGGAGGCCGAGACCGCAGGGCATCGGCTCGTCCGACAGGTTGCGGCACGAGAGCGTGATGGCGAGCCCGCCCTCGTCAAGCGCGATCGCCTGGCGCGCCTCGTAGGTCCACGGCCATTCGCCCGCATCGTGCTGGAAGCGAAGCTCCACACTGCGTCCGTCCCATCCCATTACCTCCCACGCTGCACGCCAGCCCTGCCCGTGCAGCGGCGAGGGATCGGGCGGCATGTTGGGCGACAGCCGCACCGTCCTGCCTTGGAAGGAGAAGGCTCCGCCGCGGATGCGGTTGCAGAACGGCACCAGCGGGAAGCAAGCGGATTGCAGCGCCGTTGCTCCATCATCGCTTGTGCCGCGCAGCAACGGAATGCGTTCGTTTGCATTGACCAGGTCGAACGCCGCCACGCTGCCGCCCGCTGCGGGCAGGACCTGCGCCTCGAGCCGATCTGCGCAGAGGACGATCCACCCGCTCACAGCCTGGCCAGCCGCCCCCCGTCGACCGCCAGGGCGGCGCCGGTGATGAACCGGGCCTCGTCGCTTGCGAGGAAGGCCGCCGCGGCGGCGATGTCCTCGGGCTTGCCCACGTCGGCGGGTGAAACGGTCTCCGCCCCGGACTTGAGGTTGGGATTGTCCCAAAGCATGGGGGTGTCGATCGCGCCCGGAAGGATGGCATTGGCCCGGATGTGCCTGTCGCGCCCTTCGATCGATGCCGTCCGTGTCAACGAGAGCAGCGCCGCCTTGGCCGCCGAATAGGGTGCACAGGATGCCGTCGTCCGCTCGGCATGGACGCTGGCGATGTTGACGATCGCGCCGCCCGCGTTGCCCATGTGGCGGAAAGCCTCGCGCACGAACATTGCCGCGCCGATCAGGTCAACCTGCAGCACCTTCATCCAGTCCGTGGCGGTCCAGTCCGCCAGCGACTTGAACGTCATCATGCCAGCGTTGTTCACGATCACGTCGAGCCGCCCGAACGCGGCGAGCGTCCGCGCCACGCAGGCTTCGACCTGGCTTTCCTCCGCTACGTTGCAGGCCACCGCGATGGCTTGGCCTGGCAGGCTTGCAGCCACACCTCGCGCGCGGGCCTCGTCGAGGTCAGCGAGCACCACATGGGCACCGTCGTCAGCGAGCCGCCGGGCAATCGCCGCGCCGATCCCGCTCCCGGCCCCGGTGACCACGGCCACCCGCCCATCGAGCCGGCCAGGCATCAGCCGCTGTCGCTCTGGCCGGGCTCGGTCGATTCCCCGGCGAAGATGTGGCGGGCGCGCTAGGCCTGGTTGGCCTCGTGCTCGGTGCCGATCTCCTCGACCGGCACGACCGGCACCGTCAGGCAGATGCTCTGCGTCGGCAGGACGTCGCGCCAGGCGGCGATTAGCTTGCGGTATTCCACGCCAACCTTGCGAATGTTGCGGTCGAGGTCGAACAACCCGAGCGGGTTGACGTTGCCGTTGCGGAAGCGCAGCGCGCTGTCCCAGTCGACCTGGTCGGTCAGCGAATACCAGGTGAAGCCCACGATCGGCACGCCGTCGTTGCGCACCCTGAGCACGTTGGCCCACTGCTTCCACAGCCAGTCCGCACTTTCCGTGCCGAGCGGTCCCTCGTTGAGGTTGGTCTCGGTGTGCATCACCGGCAGGCCATAGCGTGCGTGGTACTGGCGCGTGATCTCGTCATAGCCGAACACCTCGCCCGAAGCGCAGGTCATCCCGTCGGCGGCCACGCGGTGCTCGTTGGTCTTGTAGTAGTCGTTGCCCATGATGCAGTGCTGCTTCAGGCGGTTATCGAGGAAGAAGTGGTACTCCTCGCGCGTCATCCCGCCGTCCATCAGGTACTCGTACATCTCGGAATCGACCCGCCGGCCGTAGTTGAGGTCAAGGCTGAGGAAGCGCTTGGAATTGAGCAGCTCGGCCGGGCGGATCGCCGCCGGGCTCTCAGCGTGGAAGTATTCGGAGCTCTCGCTCTGGATGAAGATCGCGTCCGGCCGCACCTCGAGGATCGCGCGCATCGCCAGCACGTTGGCTTTCACGATGTGCTTGAGCGCGGTGACGAAGGCCGTATCGCTCGAAAGCTGCTCGTTCCACCAGCCATACTGGGCGGAAAACATCGCGCAGATGAACATCTCGTTGACCGGGGTGTAGAGCTGCACCCAAGGAAAGCGCCGCGCGAAATCGCGGGCATAGGCCTCGAACAGCGCGGGAAAATCACCGTTCTGGAAATTGCCGATCCAGTCCGGAACGCCGAAGTGGCACAGGTCGACGATCGGGACGATGCGCAGCTGCTTCAGCTCGGCGAAGGTGATGTCGGCGAATTCCCAGTCGTACTTTCCGGGCGCCTGCCAGGTCGTGTGGATCGGCGGGCCATAGCGCAGGTAGCCGATACCCATGTCGCGGCACAGTTCGAAGTCATCGCGCCAGCGGCGGTAGTGGCCGCAGCTTTCCATCTCGTCGATGCGGGTGCGCCCGTTGTCGATCGTGGGAACGCTGTTCTCGACACCGGTGGAAAACATGAACGTAGCGATCGTCCGTCTCCGCTCGGTTCGCCGTCCCCGAGCTAACCGGCAATTCCCCCGCCGGTTCCCGCAAAGGCGGCGGAGGCCGTCAGGCCCCGCCCACGGGGAAACTGTGCGTAGCTTACAGGTCGAACGGCACGTCCCCGATGACCTCGGTGATCTCGCCCACGCCGAGGGAGTTGATGCGGATGGTCTTGCCGCTCAACTTCTCGGCCATGCCGATCAGGTTCACCATAGGACGGCCAATGTCTTCGAGGGGATCGCCCATCCGGCCCTTGGGAAAATCCGCGACGATCGCCGCATAGCGCTCGGGCTCGCGCGCCTTCATCCCCATGACCATGGCCGTCTCGGCCTGGGGATAAATCATGAAGGTATAGATGCCGTCGCCCTTCCATTCGTCCGAGGCGGCCCGGGTAAGGCCTTCGATCGCGCATTTCGCGGCATTGTAGCAGGCATAGCGCGCGGTGACGGGCAGGTGCTGCGCGGGCGAGCCGACATTGACGACAACCCCGCCGCCGCGCGCAAGCATGTGGGGATAGGCCGCCTGCATGAACCGGTAGCTTGCCAGCGGGCCCGAATGCAGTGTGTCGACCATGGTCTGGTCGGTCGCGTCGCGCATGAAGACGTATTGGATGGTCTGGGCGTTGTTGACCATGATGTCGATCCCGCCGAAGGCCTCGACCGCCTTGGCAATACAGGCCTCGATGTCATCGCGCTCGCGCACGTCGCAGGACACCGCGATCGCCTTGCCGCCCGCAGCCTCGACCGCGGCGCAGGTGTTGCGCAGCTTCTCCGTATTGCGCGCCGCGCAGATGACCGAAGCGCCGGCCTCACCGAAAGCGATGGCCATGCCTTCGCCGATACCCTGGCTTGCCCCGGTGATGATCGCCACCTTGCCCGTCAACTCTCCCATGCCTGTCCTCCGCCCTTGCCGCTTTTGCGGGCCGCACCACTGCGACTCCGGTTTTGCCGGCAGCATGATGGTGGGTTGGACCAGCGGCGCAACCGGAAATGCGGCACCGGCTGCGCAGGGGTGGGGCGGTCCCTGGTCGTCAGTCCCGCTCGGCCCGCGCGATGAACCGCAGCAACGCCTTGTCGAGCGTATCCAGCTGGTGGTTGGCGTCGACCTGCTGCTGGAGCCGGGCGTCCTCGTCTTCGGTGATCCGCTGGTCGGCGGCCACTTCGCTGGCAAGATCGCGCTGTGCGCCCTTGCGGCCAAAGCCAAGCACGTGGCCCGCGGCCATGCGCGCGCTTTCGCCAAGGTCGCTGCGCGCCATCCGGCCGAAGAAGGCGCCCAGCCGCGGCGTCGTGTTGTTCATGAACGAATCGAGCTCACAGGCGCGGTCGGCCGAGACCTGCTGGAATCGGTTATGCGCCCCACGAGGCCAGGGCCGGGTTACGGGTGTCCGGGCCCGCGTCGCATGGCCGCGATGCAGGCGGCCCGGTCGACATCCTGGCCGTCGCTGGCGCGCCGCGCGTCGACATAGCTGGCCTGCGGCTCGCGCCCCGGCGCGGCGGGGTAGAGGTAGATGTCGAGAACGCAAGCCGTGCCGGAAAACTGGAGCTTGCGGGCATCCCCCTCCAGCACGTCAAGCCGCGCCGGACCAAACTGTCGGACCAGGTCCGACCCGGTCGCGCCGATCACCCCTTCCACCCCGGGCAGGGCCTGGACTGGCGGCGGGGCCAGCGGGCGCTTGACCGGGAGGCGCGGGTTGGTGCGCGGGACCGGGTGCGGTTTCCCGACTGGCACGGGCGTGGACAGCACCGGCGTGCCGGCGCTCTCTCCGCAGGCGGCGAGGGCCGGGGTGAGCAGGAGCAGGACGAGGAACGTGGCGCGCATGCCGCGGCCATCGCCTGCCGGGGCCGCGAGGTCAACGGCGATCGGGCTTGCCGGTGTCCCGGCCCACCGCTAGGCGACATAACGCCCTCTTGCGCAAAGGTCCCCCATGGCTCCCCAGTACGACGTGATCGCCATCGGCAACGCCATCGTCGACGTGATGGCGCCCTGCAGCGACGACGACATCGTCGGGCTCGGCCTTGCCAAGGGCGGGATGACGCTGGTCGATACCGACCAGGCCCATGCGCTTTACGCAGCGATGGGCCCCGCGCGGGAAATCTCCGGCGGCTCGGCGGCCAATACCCTTGCCGGGCTTGCCGCGCTCGGGGCCAACTGCGCCTTCATCGGCCAGGTGGCCAACGACCAGCTGGGCGAGGTCTTCGCCCACGATATCCGCGCTGGCGGGATCGCCTTTGCCACCCCCGCCCGCCCGGCCGATCCGCCCACCGCCCGCTGCCTGATCTTCGTCACCCCCGATGGCCAGCGCACGATGAACACCTACCTCGGCGCTTCCCAGTTCCTCCCAGCCGCGCAGGTCGACGAGGCGGCCATTGCGGACGCCTCCGTGCTCTACCTCGAAGGCTACCTGTGGGATCCGGAAGAGCCCCGCGCCGCCATGCGCCGCGCGATCGCCGCCGCTCGCAATGCCGGGCGCAAGGTTGCCTTCACCCTGTCCGACGGCTTCGTCATCGCCCGCCACGGCGACGATTTCCGCGCCCTGATCGCGGCGGGCGAGATCGACATCCTCTTCGCAAACGAACACGAATTGGCCGCGCTCACCGGGATCGAGGATTTCCATGAGGGGATCACGCACCTCGGCGGTAAGGTGCCGACTGTCGTCGTCACCCGCAGCGAGAAGGGCGCCTATGCGATCTCCTGCGGCGAACATGCCGAGGTCCCGGCCGAACCGGTCGACCAGGTGGTCGATACGACCGGCGCGGGCGACCTGTTCGCCGCCGGCTTCCTGTTCGGCCACGTGCGGGGCAAGCCGCTCGCCGAATGCCTGAAACTTGGCGCCATCTGCGCGGCAGAAATCATCTCACACTATGGTGCCCGCCCGGAAGCGGACCTGAAGGCGCTGGTGGGCGCACTGGCCTGAGCCCCGAAAATCCTCCCTGTCGTGGGGCAATGGGAGGATCGCCCGCCTCACTTCACCGTGGTTTCCCGCGCCACTTCGCGCCAGCCGATGTCCCGCCGGCAGAATAGGTCCGGCGCGAGAATCGCATTCACCGCGGCATAGGCCTTGCCTTGCGCCTCGGCCACCGATCCGCCCCGCGCCGTCACGTTGAGCACGCGCCCGCCATTAGCCGTGAGCACGCCGTCGATCCCGAGCTTCGTGCCGGCGTGGAAGACCTTCGCCCCGCCGGCCTCGGCCGCCGGCACCCCGTCGATCCGCCCGCCCTTCTTCGGTTCGCCCGGGTAGCCCGCGCCGGCCATGACCACGGTCAGCGCCACGTCGCCGGAGAAGACCGGCGGCTCGATCGCCGAAAGGCGGTTTTCCGCGCAGGCCAGCAGCAGCTCGCCAAGATCGCTCTCCAGCCGCATCATCATCACCTGGCATTCAGGATCGCCGAAGCGGCAATTGTACTCGATCAGCTTTGGCCCCTTGCGGGTCAGCATCACGCCGAGGAACAGGACGCCGGAATAGGGCATGCCCTCGTCAGCCAGCTGCTTGACCGTCGGCGCGATTATCCGCGTCATCACTTCGGCCTCCAGCGCCGGCGTCAGCACCCGGGCGGGGGAGTAGGCGCCCATCCCCCCGGTGTTCGGCCCGGTATCGCCGTCGCCGACCCGCTTGTGATCCTGGGCCGAGGCGAATGACAGGATCGTGCCACCGTCGGTCAGGGCAAAGAAGCTCGCCTCCTCGCCGTCGAGAAACTCCTCGACAACCGCCTCGGCGCCAGCCGCGCCGAAGCGCCCGGCGAAGATCTCGCGGATCGCTTCCTCTGCCGCGCCCAGGTCCATGGCCACCGTGACGCCCTTGCCGGCGGCAAGCCCATCGGCTTTGATCACGACCGGCGCGCCGAAGCGGCGCACGGCGGCAAGGCCCGCCTCCTCACTGCTCACGCGTTCGTAGCCGCCGGTCGGGATACCGGCGCGGGCGCAGAGGTCCTTGGTAAAGCCCTTTGATCCCTCGAGCTGGGCGGGCAGGCGGTTGGGGCCAAACACCGGGAAACCGGCGGCCCGCAGGCTGTCACCCAACCCGTCCACCAGCGGCGCTTCGGGGCCGATCACGATCAGGCCGACGTGGCGGGCTTCGCAGAAGGCGATGACCGCGGCATGGTCTGCCGCATCGAGCGCGACCAGCTCGGCGTAGTCGGCGATGCCCGGATTGCCGGGAGCCGCATAGAGCTTCCCGCCGTCTTGCAGCAAACGCGATTGCGCCAGCTTCCACGCCAGCGCATGTTCGCGTCCGCCCGAGCCCAACAGCAGGATGTTCATGACCGCGCCTTCGCCCTTCGATGATCAGGATAATGCCGATGGCAATGGCGGCCTCGTAGCGAAGGGCAGGGCCGGCGACAACGCCGAGCCGTTGTCGGTCAGTGCAATTTCCGCACTGCTCAAGCGCACCGTGGAGGACCGATTCGGCTTCGTGCGGGTGCGTGGCGAGCTCTCGGGCGTGAAGCGCGCCGCTTCGGGCCACCTCTACCTCTGCCTCAAGGACGAGAACGCGCGGCTCGACGGCGTGATGTGGAAGGGCAATGCCCAGCGCCTCGCCTTCCGGGTCGAAGACGGGGTGGAGGTTGTCGCCACCGGCAAGCTGACCACCTATCCGGGGCGCTCCAACTACCAGATCGTGATCGACCGGATGGAGATCGCGGGAGAAGGCGCGCTGCTCGCCCTGCTGGCCAAGACGAAGGAGCGACTGGAGCGCGAGGGGCTGTTCGACTCAGCGCGCAAGCGCCGCCTGCCGTTCCTGCCCCAAGTCATCGGCGTCGTCACCTCCCCGACCGGAGCGGTGATCCGCGATATCCTCCACCGCCTTGCCGATCGCTTCCCCAGCCGGGTGCTGGTCTGGCCGGTACTGGTCCAGGGCAATGGCGCGGCCGAGCAGGTCGCCGCCGCCGTCCGTGGCTTCTCGGCGCTCGGTCCGGATGGACCGGTGCCACGGCCCGACCTCGTAATCGTCGCCCGCGGCGGCGGCTCGATCGAGGACCTGTGGTCGTTCAACGAGGAGATCGTAGTGCGCGCGATCGCCGACTGCACGATCCCGGTGATCAGCGCGGTGGGGCACGAAACCGACACCACTCTGGCAGATTTCGCCGCCGACCTTCGCGCCCCTACCCCCACCGCCGCGGCCGAAATCGCCGTACCGGTGCGGGGGGAACTGGCCGCGCAGATCGCCGAACTGGCATTCCGCAAGCGCCGCTGCGCGCTGCGTCCGGTGCAACTGGGACGGGAGCGTCTCGAAGCGCGGGTGCAGCGCCTGCCGCGACCGGAAACCATCGTCGCCCAGCGCGCGCAGAAACTCGACGACCTGGGTGAGCGCCTGCGCCGGGGCCTGGCCGATCGCATCGCCCATGCCCGCACCGCGCTGCATCGCCCGGCGGGGCGGCTCTCGGCGCCCTTGCTGGCCTACCAGGCGCGCCATGCCCGCCAGCAGCTCGACGCGGTTCGGCTGCGGCCGGAAGATCTGCTGCGGCGGATCGAAAACGCCCGAACCAGGGTCGAATCGCTCGACCGCCTGCGCCGCCAGCTCGATCCGCGCGCCCCGCTGCAGCGCGGCTACGCGCTGGTCACCGGGCCCGATGGCCACGTCGTCGGCGGCAAGGCGATTGCGGCGGGACTGGCGGAGATGACGCTCGAATTCCACGATGGGGCCCTGCAGGTCAGCCCGGCGGGAACCCTGCGCAAGGCCGCGCGTCCCGCCCGTGCCGCCGCGGAACAGGATCCTGCCCGCCAGGGCGATTTGTTCTGAAGCGCGAAGGCTGGTAATCTCCCCGCCATGCTGATGAACGCCTCCGATCGTCCCGCCTCGCTCCATTATGACCAGAACGGCTTCCGCGTCCTGCGCCCGGGAACCTTCGTGCTCTGCGCAGTCACCGGGCAGAAGATCGCGCTTGAGGAACTGCGCTACTGGAATGCCGAACGGCAGGAAGCCTATGCCAGCTGCGAGGTGGCGACCCGCCGGCTGCTGGGCCAGGCCTGAACGGTCATGGATCGGCGCGCCGCGCTGGGGCTGGTCGGCGGCGGGCTGGCTGCCTTGTCTCTGCGCGCCCGGGCCATCGATGTCGCCATTCCGCCGATCGAAATCCTTTCCGGACGGTTGACCCAAGGCGGCTGGGCGCGCGGACAGGCCAGCCCCGGGCTGGCGCTCGATCTCGATGGCGCGCCCGTGCCGATGGACAGCCTCGGCCGCTTCCTGGTCGCGTTTGACCGCGATGCCGGGCCAACGGCGACGCTGACCGGCAGTTTGCCGAAAGGCCACTTCACCAGCCTGCCGCTCACCATCGCGCCGCGCGCCTGGCAGATCGAACGGATCGATGCGCCGCTGCGTCCTCCGGCGATGCCGGGCGAGGAATTCCTCGCCCGCCGCAAGGCCGAGCTTGCGCAGATCGCCACGGCGCGGTCGCTCGTCACGGGCGCGCAGGGCTGGCAGCAGCCGATGATCCGCCCCGCGCCCGGCCGCATCTCCGGCCGCTTCGGCGCGCAGCGCATCTACCAGGGCGAGCCCGGCTCCTACCACACCGGGCTGGATCTTGCCGCAGCCGCCGGCACTCCGATCCTGTGCCCGGCCGATGGCGTTGTCATTCTCGCCGCAGCCGCGCCCTTCACGCTCGAGGGCAAGCTGCTGATGGTCGACCACGGGATGGGCCTGTCGAGCGCCTTCCTGCATTGCTCGGTCCACCGGGCCGCGGTGGGCGACACGGTCAGCCAGGGTCAAGTCATCGCTGAGGTCGGCATGACCGGCCGGTCCACCGGCCCGCACCTCCACTGGGGCCTGCGCTGGCACGAGGCGCGGCTCGATCCGCTGCTGTTCCTGCCTCAGGAAACCTGACCAGCTACCTGGTACGGACGGCGGGACTCGAACCCGCACGGGCTATGCCCAAGGGATTTTAAGTCCCCTGCGTCTACCATTCCGCCACGTCCGCACTGGCTGTGAGCGGATGGCAGATCAGAGGGCGCGAGGGAAGGAGTCTTCGGTTGCGTTCAGAAAGGGCTTCCGCCGTTTCCATTCCGGCACCAGCCCACGCTGCCGGCCCGGCCACCCGCCATGATACACCAAGCAGGTGGCCGCGCGGAGGCGTGGACTGGTGGCGAAAGCCCTCCACGGATGTGGAGGGCGCACCGATCAGTCAGCATTCAGCCGCTGGCGCATTTCCTTGCCCGGCTTGAAGTAGGGCACGCGCTTGCCGGGCACTTGCACGGATTCGCCGGTCCGCGGATTGCGGCCCTTGCGCGGTTCGCGTTCGCGGGTCGAGAAGGCGCCGAAACCGCGCAGTTCCACCCGGCCGCCGTTTGCGAGGCGCTGGGCGATCTCATCAAAGAAAACATCAACAACGCGCTCCACTTCTTCAGCGCGCAAGCCTGGATTCTCCTTCGCCAGAGCGGCGAGTAGCTCAGAACGAATCATCAAAGTTTCTCCCGTCGGCAGACCTACGCCACGACAGCGCAAACCCGCCAAGTCCAATCGCCGGCGGAGCGACCCCCATCGCCCCGGGTAAAGCCTGCGCCAGATGTACGTTCCGGTCAGGCAGTGCCGACAATCAATTATGGTTGTGCCAGAATACACCATTTCGTGCAATCACGGTCAGTGATCGATTGCAGAACTATCTTTTGTCATTTCGGCACAAGCTGATGACCCACTCTATTCGCCTCAGGGACAGGGCATGCCGATGCAATCGCGCCGATTTTCCTTTTCACCGGCGATGTGTTCTCTAGGTTGCGCTCCAGGCCGACTACACCCAGGGGCAACAGATGAAAGCAATGGCAGCGTGGAGCGAGGGTGACTGGATTGCCGCGATCGGTGCGCTTGCCCTGTTTGCCTTCCTCGCCGCCGGCGCGCTGATCGCCTCCCGGCGCAGCCGCGAGGTGATAGGGCATCCGCGCGGCCTGTTCGTCCTGTTCTATGCCGAGATGTGGGAACGCTTCTCCTACTACGGCATGCGTGCCCTGCTGGTGCTCTATCTCACCAAGTTCTGGCTCTTCGCCGATGGCAAGGCCAACCTGATCTACGGCGCCTACGGCAGCCTCGTCTACATCACGCCCGTACTCGGGGGCTATGTGGCGGATCGATGGCTGGGGCAGCGCAAGGCGGTGATCTTCGGCGGAGTGTTGCTGGCACTGGGCCACCTGTTCATGGCGGTGGAGGGCCTGCGCGGGGTGACCGACCCCTTGGTCAAGCAGGCCGATCCGGCGATCAACGTGTTCTGGCTGGCGCTGGCCCTGATCATTGTCGGCTCGGGCTTCCTCAAGGCCAACATCTCGGTGATCGTCGGCCAGCTCTACGGGCTGACCGATACCCGCCGCGATTCAGCTTACACGATCTTCTACATGGGGGTGAACGCGGGCGCGGCTTTCGGCACGATTCTGGTCGGCTACCTCGGCGAAACCATCGGCTGGGCCTGGGGCTTCGGCCTCGCCGGGGTGGGCATGGTGCTCGGCCTCGCCATTTTTCTCACCGGAAAGGCGGCGCTCGGCGGGCATGGCGAACCTCCCGAGCCGCTGGCGCGCGGCACGGAGTGGCGGATCTATGCCGTTGGCCTCCTCGCCGTCGGGCTGGCCTGGGCCCTTATCCAGTACCAGTCGGTCATCGGTAACCTGCTGGCCGTCAGCGGCGTCGCGATGCTCGGCTACACCCTCTACGTCGCCTCCCAACTGCCGAAGGAGCCGCGCGAGCGGATATACGCGATCCTGTTTCTTGTCGCGGTGAACCCGATCTTCTGGGGCCTGTTCGAGCAGGCCGGCGGCAGCCTCAACCTCTATACCGACAAGTTCGTCGCCCGACAGGGCGTGCCCACCAGCCTGTTCCAGTCGATCAACCCGATCTACATCATCCTCTTTGCGCCGGCTTTCGCCGCGCTGTGGCAATGGC
>DASTGC010000026.1:0-6636 GCA_035719485.1 Novosphingobium sp. | reverse complement strand
CATCGCTGCGAACTCTCGGTGGTTGATCTTGCTGCCCTGGTGCTCCCGTCAGGTTGCGGCGGTGTGACGGGTTCGGGTCATTTCCGTTACAGCCGCATTGCTCGCTGCCGCGTCCGGCAGGCCCGGCCGCGAGATCGCCAGGCGCTGGTAATAGCCGCCGGGACCGGTCGCGATGGTGCAGGCCAGGCCTCTTGCCGAGACGGTGCGGGTGACGAATTCGGCGAGGTCGGTGCGGGGAGTGACATGGAAGGCGGCCAGCCAGCGCTGCAATGGGACGCGGAGCAGCGCAGGCATTCCGGCCAGATCGCCGAAATCGACGATGTGCAGCGAACCGCCCGGCGCGAGCAGGCCACAGGCGTTGACGATCGCCTCCTGCCACGCCGGGATCATCGAGGTGCAATACGGCATGAGGATGCGATCGAAGCTGAGCCAGCCGAGCAGATGATCTGCATCGAAGGCGGCTGCATCGCCCAGGGCGAGGACCGCGTTGACGCCGGGCCGGGCATGGGCGGTCTTTAGCATCTCGGCGGAGATGTCGATGCCGTAGAGCCGAGCCTCGGGCCAAAGCCGGCGGATAACGGCAAGGTTGCGGCCGGTGCCGCAGCCGATCTCCAGCACCGTTCCCCGCGCCGGGACCGCCAGTTCGCGGATCATCCGGTCACGCCCGAACAGGTAATACTTGCGGGTCAGATCATAGATATGCCGCTGCCAGCGGTAGACGCCGTCCATCAGCTGAGCATGAGCCTGCTGGCCAGCCGCCAGGTTCATGGCTTCAGCCGGTAGAGGTGAAGCCCGCCGTAAATCGACGACCGGTCGCGGCGGACCAACTCGCGCGCTTCCTCGGCGGAATAGGACCAGCGATCGAGGATCGCGGCCGGGACGCGGCCCGGCAGCAGCGTCTCCTCGGCGGCTGTGCGGAACAGCACGCGCGCGCCGGGGCTGGCCGTGCGGGTGATTTGCGACCAGAGCGCCGTCAATTGGGCATCGTCCATCCAGTCCTGCGCATCGAGCAGGACGTAGCGGTCGAGGCTCGCCTCCGCTTCGCCGGCAAGATGCTCGGTCATAGAGGCATGGCGGATGATCAGCCGGTCGACCCGTGCGCGCAGGGCCGCGTAGTTCGCCGGATCCAGCCACGGGGGCAAGGGCGCATCGGGCGAACGGTCGTAACCGCGCGAGAAGGCCTGCCAGGCGAAATAGTTGTCGTTGACGGCAAAGTCGCAGGCGAGCTTCTCGAGTCTCTGTCTGAGCACCGCGGCCATGCGCTCGCCACCGGCAAGAGCCTCGAACTGGGCTGGCGGGATACCGAGGCCGAACAGCGATGCGGGCTGGCTGGTGAGCCACCGGATCAGCTTGCGGTCGAACAGCGGGGCGAACCGCTTCTCGAACACGCGGCGTTGCTCGTCAAGCGAGCGCGCAGTCAGGATCTCCCGCGGATCAAGGCCATAGAGCCGGGCAATGAGATGCGCCGCGCCGATGAAGCCGCCGAGCAGCCCGCGCTTGTAGATGCCGCTGGCAAACCCGTCGATCCGGCGCCGCCCGATCAGGTCGCGGCCTTCCCAGTAGCGCTGCGTGGCGCCGTCAAGCTCGCCGCGCAGCTGTTCCCGGTAAACCGCGACATTGGCCTTGCTGTCTGCCTCAACAAAGAACTGCCGCAGGTTCTCGTAGTCGGGCAAGTGCCGGACTCCGGCGATCTTCAGCTTGCCGAGCGCAACGTGCGCTGGATTGAGATCGACCGCAGTTATCTCGGCCGGATCGGCGATGAGGTAGGACAGGGCATTGCATCCCCCGCTGGCAATGGTGACCACGCGATGCCCCGAGGCGATCTCGAGCGCCTCCATGTCGACCACCGGATCTTCCCAGATCTGGGCGTAGACCAGTCCCTTGAAGGCAAGGGCGAAGGCCTGGTCGAGCAGGCGCTCGGGGAGCGAAGCCTGGCGGCGGACAACGGCGGCGGCAACCCGGCTGGTCGCGGCAGCCTGCGGACGGAGGGCAGGATTTCTGGGCATGAACGTGCTGGTAGGTTCGGCGTGTTGCGCCGCCGTGACCATTCCGTGACGGGACCGTTACAGCGTGTAGCGCGCGCGCAGCCGGGCAATATCGGCTCGGGTAAGGCCGATTTCGCGGGCGAGGTAGCCATTCACTCCGCCCCACCGCTCTTTCATCGCGTCGAAAGCGAAGTCGAGATAGGCCCGGCCCTCGGCAGTCATCAGCGGCTGGGGTCGGCGCGCCTGGGGATCGTCCTGAAATCTGGCGAACATCGCCGCAATCGAATTGCTTGCCGCCTGTTCTGCCGAGAGGTGCGGCATCTCGAACTCCGGGCGCCGGAACTTGGTCGAAAGATGGTAGTCCTCAAGGATCGTCCGGTAAGGCGTACCGAGTGCCGAGAGGATCAGGGCGCTCATGAACCCGGTGCGGTCCTGCCCGGCAGAGCAGTTGTAGACTACCGGCCCGTCGCCACGCAGCAGCAGGGAGAAGACCTGCCGGACCTGTGGGGCCAGCAGGGCGGGAAGATTGCGATAGCCCGCCCCGGCGCCGCCGCTGCCCTGGAATCCGGACATCAGCGAAGCCATGTGATAGCCCACCGCCGTATAGGGAACCCCATCGATCCGGCTCGGCGCCAGCACCCGCTCCTCGTCGGACCGCAGGTCCACCATGTGCTTGAGACCAAGGGCGGCAATCCGGTCCTGATCTGCGCTGGTCAGTAGCGGGGTCGCACCCGAACGGTAGATCAGGCCCCAGCGGACGTGCCGGCCACCGGCGGCGGGATAGCCGCCGATGTCGCGGAAGTTCGACCCGGCTTCCAGCGGGAGCAGCCGCTCGGCAACCCGCACGATGTCCCCGCTCCGGACATCCCGCAGCAGGACGTAGTGGCGTTTGCCAGCGGCATCCGGGACCACCGCCTGGCCATCGCGGTCAGCGGCGGAGACCAGCCGCGCCGCTTTGGCCGGGGCATCTGCGCGGTCCGCCACCAGCACGTCGACCGGGCCGGTCGCCCGCCAGGTCACGAGCAGAGATCCGGCATCCTGGCGCGCCACGGCCGAATCCGCCGGGGGAGCTGCAAAGGCAGAACCCGCCGTGGCACCGGCCAGCAGTAATGCGCCGAGGATACGTGAGACTGTGCGGTTCATGCGCCTGCTCCTCACATCTTGAGGTTGAGTTCAAGGCCAAAGGTGCGCGGATCGTTGAAGAACCCGCTCACGCCAGCGCTGGCGCTGGCCGACTTGTAGAAGAGGTGCTGTTCATTGAACAGGTTGCGCGCCCACACAGCCACGGTGAACCTGGCCGCATCGCTCACCGCAAGGTCAGCGAGAGCGATCCGGCCGTTCACGACAAAGGCCTTCTCACCCTTGGGCTGGGTATAGCGAACGGCGCGCGTGACCGCGTCATAGGCCACGTCGGTGTAGTTGGCGTAGTAGCCGCTGTCGTAGTTCGCATCGAGGTGCAGGCGCAGTTTGGCATCGCCGAGGCTTATCGGGGTCTCGTAGTCGATGGCGCCACTGGCGGAGTGTTCGGGGGTATAGACCTGGTAGATCGGAACCGGGACGGTGATGAACACGCCGCCGGTCTGCGGGAACGGGTTCAACGTGTCGGGGATCTTGACGGAATTCCAGGCATAGCTGGCCGAAATCGCCAGGCCCTCCATCGGAGCCAGGGTCAGTTCGGCCTCGATCCCCTTCAGCTTGCCGGTGCCGGGGGCGTTGACCGTGTCGGTCGTGGTCCGGGTCGTCGCTACCCGGACACCGTTGACGACGTCCTCGTAGAGACCGCTGAAGTCGAGCTGAATGCCCTTGTAGGTGCCGTAATAGGCGGCGAGATTGAACCGCGCCCGATGGTCGAGGAACTCGGTCTTGGCCCCCAGTTCGAACATCGAGACCGTCTCGGGATTGAAGGTCCGGTAAGATAATGACCGGGAATTCGCGCCGCCGGAACGGTAGCCGGTGCTCCACTTGGCATAAAGGTGCACGTCGCGCGTCGCATCGATCGCGAGATTGACCAGCGGATCGACCCGCGACCACGAGGCCTTGAGCGGGATCGCGCCGACCACGTTGACGCCGTTCACCGGCAGCACCGGAGCGGCGCCATTGACGGTGAACAGCAGACCATCCTTCTTGTCCCTGGTCCAACGCGCGCCGAGGGTAAGGTGAATCATGTCGTCGCCGATCGGGGGCGTGTAGGTCGCCTGGCCATAGACGCCCACGCTGGTCGTCCGCACATGGCTGGCGCGCTGGATGGTCTGCGTCGCATAGTCGATCGAGCGGATGATGTAGGCGCTGCCGGCCGCGTCGGTCATCTGGTTGGTGTTGAAGGCCTGGGCATTATCCTCGACCCGCTCGTCGTAGTAGAGCGCACCGGCCTGGTATTGCACGCGCGGCAGGTCGCCGATGATCTGGAGCTCCTGGCTGAACTGGTTCTGCCGGAACCGGGCCAGACTGTAACGGGCAAACTGGAAACCGGTGAAGTTGGTCGTCGCCGCGGCGCTGAGGTTGGTGCTGGCCGAAGCGTTGTCATACTGGCTCTGGGTCATGTCGCGATAGGCGGTGATCGCGCGCAGGGTCAGGTCGGGCGTGGCTTTGTATTCCAGACCCAGCCGGAAGCCTTCCGCACGGCCGACGCTGGGCTGCTCGGGAACGCCCACCAAAGCGACATCGGCGCGACGCGGCTGGTTGGCGTAGAGCGCGGAAAGGCCATTCGGCGCGATGGCCGGCGAACCGGTGGACGAGACCGGCAAGCCAACCGGCGACGAGATCTGCTGTTGGTAGAGCGTGGTCGTGGCGTCGTAGGACCTGTCATAGGAGAGGTCGGCGCTGAAGTTCCCCGCCGGCCGCCACAGGGCCTCAACGTGGATGCCGTGCTTGTCATATGAGTTGAAGCCGCGCGCCCCCGACAGCGGGTTTTTGACGAAGGGATTCCGCTTGGCGACCACCCCGTCGAGTTTGAAACTGAGACCGGCGATCTCGGGCAGGTCGAGATGAAGTTCACCCTTGTAGGCGCCATAGTTGCCGAGCCCGGCAGTGGCGTTGAGCCCGAACTGGCCGCTCGGCTTCCTGGTCACGATATTCACCGCGCCGCCTTCGGTGTTGCGCCCGAACAGCGTGCCTTGCGGCCCCTTCAGGACCTCGATGTTCTCGACGTCGAACAGCGCCGTGCCGAGCCCCTGCGCGCGGCCCATGTAGACCCCGTCGATATAGACGCCGACGCCCTGGTCGCGGGCCGGCTGGTTGGAATCCGACAGCACGCCCACGCCGCGCACATTGACGATCAAGGCGCCCGGCCGGGAGAAGAACGGCGCGACCTTGAGCGAAGGAATGGCACCGTCGCCGAGATCGAGCAGCGAGGTGACGTGGCGATCGGCAAGCCCCTGGCTGCCGAGCACCGAGATCGCGATCGGCGTCTCCTGCAGGTTTTCACTGCGCTTCTGGGCGGTGACGATGATCTCGGACAGAGTGCCGCCCTCGGCGTCTGCTTCGGCGGCGGTGCCTTCGGCGTGAGCCGGCACGGTGCATGCAAGGGCCAGGACGGCAGCCATGGCGAGGCGAGCTACGGACGTGTGCGACATGTAACGGTTCATTGCGATCAGCCCCTTGTGGTTCGAGGGGGGCTCTAGGTGCCGTCCGTGGCACTACCGTTGCGATTTGGTTTCAGGTCAGGGTCGGAACGCCGACGTTAGTCTGACCTCAATGCGACAGCTGTATTCGCCATGTCATCCACCACCTCGAGTAGGGTGGCCCTCAGACCGGAGGCGGACAGTTCATCGGCGCGCTTCCACGCCCAAGACCAGCAGTCCGGCAGGCGTGGAGCGCAGGTTCGTCGCCCCCTTGGGTGCCACGATAACCAGCAACTGAATATTGCGCTGGGCGGAACGGTTGGTGTCGTCGCGAACGGTCCGCGCTGCTTCAGGGCTTTGGACACTGGCACTGGTCGCGTCCACCGCGATTGAAGCTGCGACCGGGGCGGCCTGGCCAAGCATCACGGCACCGACGATTATCGGCAAGGTAAGAAGGGCGGTGCGGATGATCGGCATGACGTTCGCATTCCTGGATGACGGGAGTGGCGACGGACGACAATCGACCAAGCCATCGCTGTGCGAATGCCATAGCTACCTTATGTGACAGTTTGGCTCCGATTGGATGACACGGATATGTCACCTGACCGACACTCGATCGGGTCAATCGAAAATGGAATTCGGCGCTTACGGCGTTTGGCGGACATAGGGATGTACGTATGTCCAACGCGGCGCCGCAAAGCCGTGTCGAGCGGAAGCCATCCTGAGGGCGTTCTACCAACAGGTCGCGCTCAAATTCCGCAACTGCCGCGATCGGCACGATGGCAGGCTACCCGGTTCGAGCCAGCCACAGTTTAAGCCATAGTTATGGATGCGGTTTAAAGTGATCTGACACGAGCCGTGGCGAACGTCAAATCTGCTGAAAACAGCTGAAATCCTCAGGAAAACCCGAGCTCTTCATGGTTCGTGGTGGTTCGTGGAAAGCCGGGGGCTGGCGGAGCGGGAGGGATTCGAACCCTCGATACGCTTTTGACGTATACTCACTTTCCAGGCGAGCGCCTTCGACCACTCGGCCACCGCTCCGCATGCACTGGATTGAAGGCGCGCCCTAATCGCTTGGCGGGGCTTTCGCA
>DASTGC010000025.1:0-2521 GCA_035719485.1 Novosphingobium sp. | reverse complement strand
GCGGCAAGCTGAACCTATCGGCCCTGAGCCACTGCGCCGGCACTTCATCGGGCTGCAGGCGCAGGGCAAAGGCCAGCTCCATGATCTCCACGTCGCACCCGGACCGCGGCGCGGGACGATCTGGATCAAAGGCTTTGAGCTGGCAGGGGAAAATGGAGAGCAGGCCATGTAGTCGGGCTGGTGCCTCCACGGTCACGGACGCCGCCCGCGCGGCCAGTTCGGGGAGGAACCGAGCGAACTGGAGGGTGTCGCCGAGGCCGTGGTAGCAGCGCACCAGCACGTGCCTGCCGTCGACTGGTGCGCCGTCCCAAACCCAGCGCAGGTGGTACGGCCGCCCCGGATCGTCGGCCTCTTCGCGCCGCCGCTCCGCCAGTGCCCGCTCCTGGATCGCCCAGGCGGCGGCATAGTCACCCCGTCTCATGGCGTTCGCCCATTCCGGATCGACTTCCGACATGCAGTCTGGACTCGCGGTCGGTTCGGCGGTTCCTGAGGCTCATCTTGCCACGGCGCGGACCGGCGGGCATGATTTGCCGGTTCGTGGGGGAGATTTCAGGATGATCGATCAGAAACTTGTGCTGGCGCCGATGCTGGTCGTCGTCGGGGTGACGTTCGTCGGCTTCGTGCGGCTGCTCGTCGCGCGGGCGGCGGCGTCCAAAGAGATCGACGTGTCCTATTACAGCACCTACCGAGATGGGCGCGAACCCGAACCGGCATGGCTTGCGGCGCGCCACTGGAGCAACCTGTTCGAACTGCCCACCGTCTTCTACGCTGCCTGCCTTACCGCTTATGTGACCGGAGCCGTTACCCCGGCCGCGCTGGCCTGCGCCTGGGGCTTCGCCATCGGCCGGGTGGGGCAAAGCCTCGTCCACCTCACCACCAACCGGCTGTACCTGCGCGGTCTAGCGTTCATCCTCTCGGTGCTGTTCCTGTTCGGGCTGTGGGTGCAGCTGGCCATCGCAATTCTCGGCGCGGCCTGACCCGCCCCCGGCCCGTGGCAGGTCCGATGCGCCCGCGGTGGCAGGGCCCGCGCCTGATCCTGCTGAACAAGCCCTATGGCGTGCTGTCGCAATTCAGCGACGGCAGCGGTGCCCGGGCGACGCTTTCCGATTGGGTCGAAGTGCCCGGCGTCTATCCGGCGGGGCGCCTCGACCGCGACAGCGAGGGGCTGCTCCTCCTCACCGACGATGGCGCGCTCCAGGCCCGGATCGCCGATCCGCGCTTCAAGCTGTCCAAGACCTACCTGGTGCAGGTCGAAGGGGAGCCGGACGAAGCGGCGCTGGACCGGCTGCGCGAGGGCGTGGCCCTGGCAGACGGGCTCACCCGGCCGGCAGAGGCCCGCAGGATCGATCCGCCGCAGCTGTGGCCGCGCGACCCGCCCGTGCGGTTTCGCAAGACCGTGCCGGATTGCTGGCTGGAGCTGACCATCCGCGAAGGGCGCAACCGCCAGGTAAGGCGCATGACGGCGGCGGTGGGGCATCCCACCCTGCGGCTCGTGCGCTGGCGCGTGGGGGACTGGACCCTCGCCGGGCTGGCGCCGGGGCAATGGCGCGAGGTCGCGGTCCCGCGCGGCCGCGGGTCCCGGCATACGTTTACATAGCGCAGGGGGCTGCTAGTTAGACCGACATGTCCGACCCCGTTCCGCAGAAACTGCCCCGGCCGCTGCAGACCAACATCGCGTTCCTCGCGACGGATATCGGCCGCCTGTTCCGCAAGCGGTTCGATACCAGCGCGCGGGCGCTGGGGGTAACCGGGCCGCAATGGCGGGTGCTCGCAGCCCTCTCCTACCGCCCCGGCATTACCCAGGCCGTGCTGGCCGGGCTGCTTGATGTCGAGGGCATCACCGTCGGCCGGATGATCGACCGGCTGCAGAAGGCCAACCTGGTGGAACGCCGGGCGGATCCGGCGGACAGACGCGCCTGGCTGGTCTACATAACCCCCGGGGCCGAGCAGCTACTCGGCCAATTGCAGAAGATGGCCGAAACTTTGATGGCGGAAACGCTGGCTAATTTCGCTCCCGAAGAATTCGACCAGATGGTCAAGCTCCTCAACCGCCTGCGCGACAACCTGGTCGCGGAAGTGTCCAGCCAGGGTTGAGCAAGCCGGTCAGGCCGCGCCGGCGCCGGGCGCTTCCGCGCGCTCACGGCGGAAACCGTGCATTCCGTGCCACCACTGCAGGGCGATCACCAGCCCCTTGGCCGGCTGGAGCAGGCCCAGCATCATTGCGATGGCGGTCGGGAACAGGATAGCGGCCAGCGCCAGCGGGCTCATGGTGAAGTCGAGCGCGAGGGCGATCATGATCGGGGCGAGCAGGTGCCCGGTCACGATAATCGCGATGTAGGCTGGAAAATCATCAGCACGCTGCGGCGAGAAGTCCAGCCCGCAATTCGCACAACTGCCCACCGGTTTGAGCCAGCGGCGGAACAGGCGCCCCGCATCGCAACGCGGGCACCGGCAGCGCATGCCGCGAAGCATCGCCTGGCCGAAGCTGTGCGGCAGGTGGCGAGCGGGGTTCTGGCGCGCT
>DASTGC010000024.1:0-14882 GCA_035719485.1 Novosphingobium sp. | reverse complement strand
CTGCCCTTGATCGCGGTGGGCGTCCTCGCCGTGTGGCTGCTGTCGACCACGACCCACATGCTCGGCCCCAAGGAGCAGGGCATCGTCACCACGCTGGGCAGCTATTCGCGCACGATCCAGCCGGGTGTCTCGTGGACCCTGCCCTGGCCGATCGAGAACGTGCGGGTGGAGGACGTGACCTCGATCAAGCGCGACACGATTCCCGAGGGCGAGGCCGAGAAGCTGATGCTCACCAGCGACCAGAACCTGGTCGACATCTCCTATCTGGTGCGCTGGAACATCAAGGACCTCAAGCTCTACGCCTTCCAGCTGGCCGATCCCGACGCGACCGTGAAGGAAGTGGCCGAGGCCGCGATGCGCGCCTCGATTGCCGAGGTTCCGCTGTCCGAGGCGATGGGCGGCACCGGCCGGGCCTTCGTCGAGCAGGCGGTCCGCACCCGGATGCAGGCCGTGCTCGACGCCTACCGCTCGGGGGTGCTGATCCAGGGTGTCGAAATCAAGAAGGCCGATCCGCCGGCCAAGGTGATCGACGCTTTCCAGAAGGTCACCGCCGCACAGCAGGATGCGCAGCGCGAGCGTTCCAACGCGCAGGCCTGGGCGCAGCAGATCACCCAGCGCGCCCAGGGCGATGCGACCGCGTTCAACAAGGTCTACGAACAGTACAAGCTTGCCCCGGAGGTCACCCGTCGCCGCATGTATTATGAAACCATGGAGCGCGTGCTGGGCGGCAACGACAAGGTGATCATCGCCGCGCCGGGAGTTACGCCCTATCTCCCGCTACCCGAGGTCAAGCGCCGCGCGCAGGCGGCCGAAGGGGAGGGCCAGTGATGTCGGCAAGCTCGCTCTGGCAGGAATACCGCGCCGCCGCGCTCGCGCTGGTCGCCGGAATCGTGGTTCTGCTCTCGTTCTTCACCATCGTGCCCGAAACCGAGCAGGCCGTGGTCGTGCGGTTCGGCGAGCCGGTCCGGGTGATCAACCGCTTCCGCCCCGGCGCCGATTTCGGCAGCACCGGCGCGGGCCTGATCTTCCGCATTCCCGTGGCGGAGCGGTTGGTGCGGATCGACAAGCGTGTCCTCTCGGTCGACATGGACCGCCAGCAGGTCCTCTCGACCGACCAGCAGCGGATCGAGGTCGATGCCTATGCCCGGTTCCGGATCATCGATCCGGTCCGCATGGTCCGCTCGGCCGGGACGACCGAACGGGTCGAGGAGCAGCTCCAGCCGATCCTCTCCTCGGTCCTTCGCCAGGAGCTCGGCAAGCGCACGTTCCAGTCGCTGCTGACGGCCGAGCGCGGCCAGGCGATGAAGAACATCCGCGAAGGGCTTGACCGCGAGGCGCGCGAATATGGCGCCCAGGTGATCGACGTCAGGATCAAGCGGGCCGACCTGCCCGACGGGACGCCGCTGGAAAGCGCCTTTGCCCGCATGTCGGCCGCGCGCCAGCAGGAAGCGACCACGATCATCGCCGAAGGCCAGAAGAACGCGCAGATCATCCGCGCGGAGGCCGAGGCGACAGCCGCGAAGATCTATGCCGAGGCGTTCAACAAGGATCCGGTGTTCTACGATTTCTACCGGGCCATGCAGAGCTACGACACGACCTTCTCCAACCCCAAGAACGCGGGCCAGAGCACCATCCTGCTCTCGCCGGAGAGCGATTATCTCCGCCAGTTCAAGGGGAAGAGCGGCAATTAACGAAAAGGCACCGGCAATGAGGGTGCGCGCCCTTGGCGCGGGCTCCCGCCGGGCCTAGAAACAAACCGTACCCGGCCGGACCGATGGCGTTCAATGTGGGTTAAGCCGGGGGCGGGTGAAACCGCGCTGATCATTCCGGCGCGGGATCCGCGCCAAGACAAGGGAAAACAGAGGACGTGAAGCCCGTGCGTTACGCTTATGGTATCACTTCGGCGCTGCTGCTCGGCGGCGCCGCCCTCTCGCTCGCCACCGGCCTCCCCGCCGGGGCCCAGGTCGCGCAGAACGATGCGCAGCAGATCCAGCAGGTGGTGCCCCGCGCGGGCGCCCCGGCCAGCTTCGCCGACCTGACCGCGCAGCTCCAGCCGGCGGTGGTGAACATCTCCACCCGCCAGCGGGTCCGCGTGGCCCAGCAGGGCAATCCCTTCGCCGGAACGCCCTTTGCCGATCTGTTCGGCGGGGACCAGACCCAGGGCGGCACCCCGCAGACACGCGAGGCGCAGTCGCTCGGCTCCGGCTTCCTCATTTCGGCCGACGGCTACGTGGTCACCAACAATCACGTGATCACCGCCGACGGCCAGGGTGAGGTCGAGTCGATCACGGTCAAGACCAATGACGGCACCGAATACCCGGCCAAGCTGGTCGGCCGCGACGCCGCCTCCGACCTTGCCGTGCTCAAGATTTCCGGACCCAAGGCCTTCCCCTTCGTGAAGTTCGGCGACAGCCGCAACGCGCGGGTGGGCGACTGGGTGATTGCCATCGGCCAGCCGTTCGGCCTTGGCGGCACGGTCACCGCCGGGATCATCTCGGCAGTCTACCGCGCCACCGGCAGCGGGTCGGCCTATGACCGCTACCTCCAGACCGACGCGGCGATCAACCGCGGCAATTCCGGCGGGCCGATGTTCGACATGCGCGGCCAGGTGATAGGCATCAACAACGCGATCTTCTCGCCCACCGGCGGCTCCGTCGGCATCGGCTTTGCCATCCCCGCAGAAACGGCGGCGCCGATCGTCGAGAAGCTCAAGGCCGGCCAGGCGATCGAGCGCGGCTATCTTGGCGTGCGCATCCAGCAGCTCAACGAAGACCTCGCCGACAGCCTCGGCATCCCGCACAACCGCGGCGAATTCGTCCAGGCGGTGGAACCGGGCGGCGCCGGCGCGCGCGCAGGCCTGCAATCGGGCGACGTGGTGCTGCGGGTCGACGGCAAGGAAGTCACCCCCGACCAGACCCTGTCGTTCATCGTGGCCAACACCCCTCCGGGCAAGCGCATCCCGATCGATCTGATCCGCAACGGGCAGCGCCTGACGGTCCAGGCCGTGGTCGCCAAGCGGCCGAGCGAGGAGCAGCTGGCCCAGGACCAGTCGTTCGGCCAGGGCGACCAGGACAACAGCGACGACGGCTACAACCAGGCCCCGCAGAAGCAGGGCCAGGGCGTGGTCGAGCAGGCGCTGGGCGTCTCGGCCATTCCGCTGACCGCCTCCATCGCCAACCAGCTCGGCGCCGCTCCAGGCACCCAGGGCGTGGTGGTGACCGCGGTCGACGCCTCGTCCGACGCCGGCCAGAAGGGGCTGCAGCGCGGCGACATCATCCTTTCGGCCAATTACCAGCCGGTGACCACGGTTGCCCAGTTCGAGGCCGTGGTTCGCGCCGCGAAGGCCCAGAACCGCCCGGCCGTCCTCCTGCGCGTCCAGCGCAGGGGCCAGCCGGCGACCTACGTGCCGATCCGGTTGCGCTGAGCCGATCCGCCCTCTCCCCGGCGGGGAGGGGGCTCACCCGGTGGTGAGGTAAACCTCCGCCTCGATCACCCAGTCCGCGCCGAGCTTGCGCCATTTGGCGGCATAGGTCCCGCTCGCCAGCGGCGCGCCGGACAGGCTGACGCCGTCCTAGCGCCCATGCTCCATCGCTAGCGGGGCGACCGGCGACAGCTCCACCCGCTCCGGCAGCCGGGTGTAGACCGTCCGGTCAACCACCGCGAATTCACGCGTCCAGGCGAGCAATTGCGCCTTGCGTCCGACGATGACCGCGCTGTCCGTTCCCGTCACCAGCACCGCATCCGGCGCCAGCAGCGGGCCAATGGCGGCAAGGTCTGCCGCCGCCAGAGCCTTGTTGAACGCCGCCCGGCGCATCCGGATCGCCAGTTCGGGTGAATCCATCACTCGCTCTTCACGGCCTTGCCCGCGCGAAACGCCGCATAGGAATCCAGCACCTTGCGCATCTCGGCGATGGCCTTCTCGCGCGCCGCGTCATCATGGATCGCCTGGAGGCGGTGCTTGAGGCTGGAGGCGAGGTCGGCATAGGCGTTCTGCCAGTCGCGCGGGGCGGCCGCGCGGGCGAGTTCGGGCGGGGCGGTGGTCAGCCGCCGGGCCGGCGTGTCCTTCGCCAATTCCCAGACCTCGCCCATCTCGGGAATGCGCACGACCGGCGCGCCGGGTCCCTTCCCCGCCAGTGCGGCGAGGGCATCCATCCCGGCGCTTTCGCCATGATCGAGCAGGACCGATCCCGTTATCGGCGCGCGGGCAGCGATCCAGGCCAGCAGTTCCGACTGGTCGGCATGGGCTGAATAGGAATCAATCCGCCGGATCGCCGCGCGAACCAGCACATCGCGCCCGGAAATGCGCACCCGCTCGGCCCCGTCGAGGATCACCCGGCCGAGCGAGCCCTGGGCCTGGAAGCCGACGAACAGGACGGTCGAATCCCGCCGCGAGAGGTTGTGGAACAGGTGGTGGCGGATACGCCCTGCCTCGCACATGCCGGAGGCCGCAATGATGATCGCGCCGGAGATCGCGTTGAGCCGCATCGATTCGGCCACATCGTTGACGTAGTGGATCGAGGGGTGGCTGAACGGATCGATGCCGCCGGTGTCCTCCAGATCATGCAGGTGCCGCGCGAAGACATCTGTGGCGTGGTTGGCGAGCGGACTGTCGACAAAGACCATGGCATTGCCGATCCGCCCGCCGCGCGAGAGCAGGGCGATGTCGAGCAGCAATTCCTGCGTCCGCTCCAGCGCGAAGGCCGGGATGACGAGGTTGCCGCCCTTGGCCCGCGCCTCGTTGATGATCGCGGCCAGCGCCTCGCGCCGCTCAGGAATGGTCTGCCGCTCGCGCACCCGGTCGCCATAGGTGCTTTCGCAGATCACATGGTCAAAGCAGCACGGCCCTTCGGGATCGGGATGGAAGGTCTTGTTTTCGGGCCCGATATCGCCCGAGCACATGACCCGCACCCCGCCCGCCTCGAGCTCCACCGAAACCGCGCCGAGGATATGCCCGGCGTTCCAGAACCGCGCGCGAAAGCCGGGCGCCGGCGCGAACCATTCGCCCAGCGGCGTGGGCCTTGTCGCCCGCCAGGCCGTCAGCGCCTCTTCCTCGGTGTAGAGCGGTTCCGACCGGTCCTCGTGCCGCCGGTCGCGCCGCCGCGCCTGCCGCTCGGCCTCGCTCTGCTGGATGCGGCCGGAATCCGCGAGCATGAATTCGAGCAGGTCCGCCGTTTCCGCCGTGCAGAAGATGGGACCGCCGTAGCCGTCCTTGACCAGCTTGGGGAGCAGGCCGGAATGATCGATATGGGCATGCGTCAACACCACCCCGGCGATCTGCCCGGCGTGCTCCACGCCGTTGCCCCGGTTCAGCGCCTCGAGCGTGCGCGAGCCCTGGAACATGCCGCAGTCGACCAGCAGGCGGGTACCGTCGAGCGCGAACTCGAGGCAGGAGCCGGTAACCGTGCGCCCCGCGCCGTGGAGTGTGAGTGTCAGCGGCATTGGCGATCCTCCCGTGACCACCTTAGCCGGAAGGTGGCGGGGAAGGAATTGACCTGCCGCAGTTTTGTGGAGGGCTGCTGCCCGGCACGGCAGACAACCTCCGTTCGTCCTGAGGAGGGCCGGAAGCCGAAGCGCTGACGGGCCGTCTCGAAGGACCCGAGCGCAGCGCCTGGTGGTTCGAGACGGTTCTTCAGCCTACGGCTTCAGCCCCTCCTCACCAGGAACGGGGTGGCTGGTGAGGCCATAACTCAGGCCAGCTCGTGCTGAAGCTGTCGTAGCCCGCTAGCGGTGCGCCTCAATACCCCTGCCCGCCCCCACCAGCGCCGCGTGGCGGCACCTGGCGCCCGGTTGCGCGGTCGAGGAAACCGTCGTCGGCGGCGGGGGGCTGGCCGTCCTGGGCGGGGGGCTGGCCATTGTCTTCCGGGCGGCCCGGTGGCTGGTTGGCCGCGGGGCCCTGCTGGCGGTTGGGATCGATCAGGTTGCCGTTCTCGTCGACGTAGTAATAGTTTTCCGGGTTGCCGCCCATGTTGGCTTCGTCGTCGGGCTCCAGCGTATATTCGGGCAGCTTGAGCGCCGTGTCGAACTGCTCGACCGGGCGGCGCGCGGTGGCGACGCGCATGTACTGGGCGAAGGCGCGCGCCGGGGCCGTTCCGCCCATCAGGCCGGGCACGGGCTTGGCATCATCACGCCCCATCCACACACCGGTGGTGATCCCGCTAGAGAAGCCGATGAACCAGCCGTCCTTGTTGGAGCTGGTGGTGCCGGTCTTGCCGGCAACCGGCCGTCCGATCTGGGCGGCGCGGCCGGTACCGATGTTGACCGCGGTCTGCAGCAGGTCGGTGATCCCAGCCGCGACATAGTCGGCCACCAGCTGCTGGGCGGCGCCAGGCTTGTGCTCATACAAAACCTGGCCGTCGGTCGTCGTCACCTTGGCGATGCCGTAGGGCTCGATCGAGGTGCCGCGCGCCGAGACGGCGGCGAAGGCGCGGGTCATGTCGATCAGGCGCACGTCGGAAGTGCCCAGCACCATCGAAGGCATGGTGTTGATCGGCGTGGTGATGCCGAAGCGGCGGGCCATGCCGGCCACCGTGCCGAAGCCGACCTCGTTGCCGAGCTGGGCGGCGACGGTGTTCTTGGAATAGGCAAAGGCCGTACGCACGTCGATCTTGCCGGCATAGTTGCGCGCGTCGTTGTGCGGCGACCAGCCCTGGATGGTCACCGGCTCATCGACCACGGTATCATCCGGCTTGTAGCCCGCCTCCAGCGCCGAGAGGTAGACGAACAGCTTCCACGCCGATCCCGGCTGGCGCATGGCGTTGGTGGCGCGGTTGTAGTTGGAGGTGACGTAGTCGGTACCGCCGACCATGGCGAGGATCGCCCCGTCACGGTCCATCGAGACCAGCGCGCCCTGGGCGCCGCCCGGAGCGTTCCTGGCGATGGCATCGGTCGCCACCCGCTGGGCGCCGGGATCGAGCGTGGTCCAGACCTCGATCGGCTGGTTGTTCTCGGGCACCAGCAGGTCAAGCTGCGGCAGGGCCCAGTCGGTGAAGTAGCGGACCGAGTTCTGACCGGCCTCCTGCGCGAACTCGACCTTGGTCCAGTCTGCCCCGGCGGCCTCTCCGGCGGAAACGGTGCCGGCGTCCTGCATTGTGGCCAGCACGACCTTGGCGCGTTCCACCGCGGCGACCTTGTCGGCCGTGGGCGAATAGCGCGAGGGCGCCTTGACCAGGCCGGCGATAATCGCGGCCTCGGGCAGGGTCAGCTGGGTGCCGGGATGGCCGAAGAACTTGCGGCTGGCGCTGTCGATCCCGTAGGCGCCGCCGCCGAAATAGACCTTGTTGAGATAGAGCTCGAGGATCTGCTGCTTGGAGAACTTGGTCTCCAGCGCGATCGAGAGGATCGCCTCGCGCACCTTGCGGGTGAAGGTGCGGTTGTTGTTGAGGAAGACGTTGCGGGCCAGCTGTTGGGTGATGGTCGAGCCGCCCTGCCGCCACTTGCCGCTTTCCACCCGGACGAACAGCGAACGCAGGATGCCGACCGGATCGACCCCGAAGTGATCATAGAACCGCCGGTCCTCGACCGAGATCATCGCGTCCTTCATGACTGCCGGGATCTGGTCGACCGGGATCCACTTGCCATAGCTCGGCCCGAGGGAGACCAGCTCCGACCCGTCGCGCGCGCGCACGACGATCATCTGCCCCTGCGCCTGCGACTTCAGCGCCTGGTAACCGGGCAGCGAGGAGGCCGCGACCATGACCGCCGCACCGACCGCCAGCACCAGCGCGACCGCCAGCGCCACGCTCCAGATCGCCAGCTTGCGGAAGAAGCGGCCAATCCGCCCGGGCTTCTTGCCGCCGCCCCCGCGTCCGCTACCGCCCGACCCGCCGCCCTTGCGCGGCGGCGGCGGGGGAGCCGGGGGCTGTTCGGACAGGCTGCGCCGGATGGCGGAACGGGCCATGCAGTTTACTTGATCCCTCCGCGGGCGCCGGAACGGCCCGCACCACTTGCGGCCCATGCCTAGCCGAACCGGAACGCAGCGTTAACAACAAAAGCGCGGCTTATCCGAAGGTCAGCCCTTCGGCTTGAATTCGAGTGCCGCGCTGTTGATGCAATAGCGCAGGCCGGTGGGTGCCGGGCCGTCGGGGAAGACGTGGCCGAGATGGCCTTCGCAGGCCGAGCAGCGGACCTCGGTGCGGACCATGCCATGCGAGCGGTCGACAAGCTCGTCGATCGCCGCGTCCCTGGCCGGGGCGGTATAGCTCGGCCAGCCGCAGCCGGAATCGAACTTGGCCTCCGAGGCGAACAGCTCCGCCCCGCAGCCCGCGCAGTAATAGGTGCCGGCGTCCTTGTTGTATTCGTACTTGCCGGTAAAGGCCCGCTCGGTCCCCGCCTCACGCAGGATGTGATACTGCTCGGGCGTCAACCGCTCGCGCCATTGCTCGTCAGTCAGGTTAAGCTTCTCGGTCATCGGCAGGTCTCCTTGCGAGCGGCCCATATGGGGACCGCGCGGCCCGTTCGCCAGTTCACAGCGTGGCGAACAGGGCCAGCATCCGGCTCCATGCCCGCTCGGCCTCGGCATGGTCATAGGACGGCGCGTCGGGCACGGTCCAGCCGTGGTCCGCCGCATAGACCTCTACCTCGGCCTTGCGCCCGGCCGCAGCCGCGGCCGCCTTGAGCGCATCCTTGTCGCCGGGCGCGCGGGCATCGTCGTTGCGGCCGATGGCGAAGAGGAAGGCGGCCCTGGTTTGCCCCAGCAACCGGTGCGGGCTGTCGGGCCCGTCAGTGACCAGCGCAGCGCCGTGGAGCGAGGCCGCCGCCCGCACCCGGTCCGGCGCGGCGAGCGCGGTGCGGACGGTGAAGGGGCCGCCCATGCAATAGCCATTGGTGCCGATGCCGCGCCTGTGGTCCACCCTGGCCTGCCGGTCGAGCCAGGCGACGAAGGCGGCGCCGTCGCGCGTGGTTGCGGCCGGATTGATCGCCGCGATCATCGGCTTGAGCTTGGCCTGGCCTTCCGGCGTGCGCCACTCGGACAGGGTCGCCATGATCGGGGCGCGGGCGCTGCGGTAGTACTGGTTGACCAGCAGGACCGCATAGCCCGCGGCGGCCAGCCGCCGGGCCATGACCTTGTTGGCATCGCGAACCCCGGCGATATCGGGCCACATCACGATCCCGGGGTGCTTGCCCGTGGCCGGGTGGAAGAACCAGGCATCGGCCTTGCCGTCGGGCGTGGTCACGAGCACCGCGCTTTCCTTCACGGCAGCGCCCGCGCCGGAAGCGCCGGTGCCGTGGCAGGCCGCCAGCACGGCTGCCCCGCCGACCAGCCCGAACCGCCGCCGCGAAATTGCCGGGAGCGAAGCCATTTCCCCGGGAGAGAGCTCATCGCACATTGGGTGTCTCCTGCCGGCTCAGCCGCGGAAGTTGAGTTCGAGCCGAACGTTGTTGGGATCGGTCACCAGCAGCTGGCGGAAGGTGGCCCCGGCCAGCCCGGCACGGTATGCCACGCCCAGAGCCTCGCAGCGCGCCTGCATGCCTTCGAAATCGGTGCACTCGAGGGCGACATGGTCCACCGCCGCGGTCGCCCCGCCCGGCTCGGCGTGGCGCGCCGGATCGAACCGCTGCAGGTGGATGATCGAGCGCCCGCTGGGATCGGCCAGCCAATTGGGGTTCAACCCGGGCGGGAGCGAGGAGGTGTCGCCATCGACCAGCCCGAGCAGGTCCTTGTAGAACCGCTTGGTCCCTTCAAGGTCCGTGGTGACGATATTGACGTGATCCAGGCCCGTGACCGGCATGTGCTCCTCCGACAGCGCTTACCCGCCGCGAGGAGAGTGCCACCGCTATGCGGCGAGGTCCAGTGTCAGCGGCGGGTGAGTTCGGCCTCGCACTGGGTCAGCAGCTCGGCGACGATATCGGCCACCGGCTCTTCCTTCGTCACCATGCCGACCGACTGGCCCGCCATCAGCGAGCCATTCTCGACATCGCCATCGATCACGGCGCGGCGCAGGGCACCTGCCCAGAAATGCTCGATCTGAAGCTGGGCCTCGCCCATCTCGACCGCGCCGGAATCGAGCAGTTGCGCCACTTCGCGCTGCTTGGCCGTGAACTCCTCGGTGCCGGCGTTCTTGAGCGCGCGCACCGGGATCACCGGCAGGCGCGGGTCGACCTGGACGCTGGCCACGGCATCGCGGGCATTGGCGCGGAAGAAGGCCTTCTTGAAGGCCGGGTGTGCGATCGATTCCGTGGCACAGGCAAAGCGCGTGCCGAGCTGGACGCCCGCGGCGCCCATTTCAAGGTAGGCCGCGATCATCTCACCCCGGCCGATCCCGCCGGCGACGAAGACGACGAATTCCTCGGCCAGGGCGGGCAGGAATTCCTGCGCCAGGACGCTGGTGGAAACCGGGCCGATATGGCCGCCGGCTTCCGAACCCTCGATCACCAGTGCGTCGGCGCCCGAGCGGAGCAGCTTCCTCGCGAGTGCCAAAGTGGGCGCGAAGACCAGCACCCTGGCGCCGAAATCCTTGATCGCCTCGACCGAACCCTTGGGCGGGATACCGCCGGCCAGCACCACGTGGCCGACCTTGTGGCTCGCACAGACGGCGATCAGGTCGAACAGCTGCGGATGCATGGTGATCAGGTTCACGCCGAACGGCCTGGCGGTGAGTTCCTTCGTTGCCGCAATCTCGCGGTCGAGCAGTTCGGGGGTCATCGCCCCGCAGGCGATCACGCCGAAGCCGCCGGCGTTGCTGATTGCGGCGACGAGGTTACGCTCGGACACCCAGCTCATCGCGCCGCACAGGATGGCATGCTCGGTGCCGAGGAATGCGGCCCCGCGCCCCATGAGCGCCTTGGTCTTCTCGTACACGTGGACCCCCGAAAGTTCCCATTCCGTCGGGTCACCCCCGCGTCGGGCGCTATAGATGCAGGACAGCGAGGGATAAACCCCCCGCGCGGAAATCGGGAAAGGTCATTACAGTCATGGGAACGACTGACTTTGGCGATCAGACGGGTTCGGCTAAAAGGACAGCACAGCAGGACCGGCATGGATCGTCCGGACTTGCGGAGCCCGCATGAGCCACCCTGCCCCCGGTGGCGCGGGTCGCACCCGAGCCCCGTCACCGCTCACTCCGGCGGGACGGGGCTCAAGGCGCTATCTTTCAGGCGATCGGCGTGAACAGCCGCGCGACGAAGAACACGAGACCGACGGCGAACACCAGGCCGGCAAGGCCCTGGGTCGCGGTGCGGGTTGCCTTCCGGCGCGAGAGGGGAGCCATTACGAGCACGGCGATGCCCGTCAGCATGACGAGGATATAGGTCATCATTGCAGGTACTCTTTCCGGTGGGACGGCCCACATGCACCGGGGCTGGTTACCTCTCGTCAAACACTTATCGGAAACGCGGATTAACTATGGGACTGCGGGGGATTGCGGGGATGTGCCTGATGACCACACCAATCCCGCTCCTCCCGAGCCCCTCGGCAAGCTCAGAATGAACTTCGGCCCAAGTGGGCCGAAGTGGAGGGTCTATGCCGAGCGTGAGCGAGGCTGCGGCGGTGCGGGTTCTCGCTCCGCTCGGGAGGAACGGATTTTGGAAGCGCGGTTGAGGGAGTTCGTCCCTCAGAACAACCGCGTCAGCGAGTAGAATAGCGCCCCCACCGCGGCGCTGGCGGGGATAGTGATGATCCAGGCTACGACGACGCTCTGCGCCACGCCCCAGCGCACGGCAGAAGCGCGGCGCGCCGTTCCGGCACCAATTACCGCGCCGGTAATGGTGTGGGTGGTCGAGACCGGGATGCCGAGGCGCGTCGCGGTGAAAACCACGATTGAGCCGGCCAGCGAGGCGGAAAAGCCCTGGTGCTGGGACAGCTTGGTGATCCGCGAGCCCATGGTCTCGATGATCTTCCATCCACCTGAAAGCGTGCCCAGCCCCATGGCAATGTAGCAGGAGATGGCGACCCAGTGCGGCACGTGGAAATCGCCGTGCAGGTAGCCGGTTGAATAAAGCAGGACGGTGATGACGCCCATGGTCTTCTGCGCATCGTTGAGGCCGTGGCTCAGCGAATAGGCCGCACTGGAGACGAGGTGGAGGACCCGCGTGGTTCCTTCCGCGCGTCGCGCGGTCCAGCGGTGCAGCGCCCACGAACTGACAAGCATTACGAGAAGGGCCAGCCAGAACCCGATCAACGGCGAGGCGACGATGGCGACAAGGGTCTTGCTGAGGCCGCCCCACTGCACGCCCTGGAACCCGGCATGGGCCACGCCCGCACCGATGATCCCGCCAACCAGCGCATGGCTGGAGCTGGACGGAATGCCCTTGAGCCAGGTGACAACGTTCCAGAACATCGCCCCGACCAGTGCTCCGAAGACGACGCCCGGCGTCACCAGGTCCTTGTCGATCAAGCCCTTGCCGATGGTATCGGCCACGGCATGGAGGCTCGGAAAGGCGAGGGTCAGGAAATAGGCCGAGAAGTTGAAGAAAGCGGCGAAGGCCACCGCCTTCACCGGCGAGAGCAGCCGCGTCGCCACCACGGTGGCGATGGCGTTGGCGGCGTCGTGCAGGCCGTTGAGAAAGTCAAACGCCAGCGCGATGAGGATCAGCGCCACCAGCAGCGGAAAGGCCAGCTCATGCATGGCAGTGCCCCTTCAGCGGCTCAGGCGTGGTCGATCACGATGCCGTCGATCTGGTCGGCAACGTCCTCGAAAGCATCGACGATCCGCTCGAGGTGCTTGTAGATCTCGCGCTCGGTAACGAAGCGCAGGGTGTTGCTTGCGCCGTGGTCCTTGAGCGCCTGCTTTAGCCCTTCGGCGTGAACCGCGTCGGCATGCCCTTCCATGCGGACCAGTCGCTCGGTCAGCTCGTGCAGGCGCTTGGCATTGCGGGGCACGTCGCGCAGCAGCGGCATGGCCTCGGCGGTGAGCCGCGCCGCGTCGAGCGCGATCGCCGCCATGTCGCGCATCTGGGGCGCGAATTCGGTGACCTCGTAAAGCTTGATCGCCTCGACCGTGGCCTGCATCTCGTCGACCGTATCGTCGAGCGAACCAATCAGCGCGGTAATCGCGCCGCGGTCAAACGGGGTCAGGAAGGTGCGGCGCACCTCGTGCAGCATCTCGCGGGTGATCTCGTCGGCATCGTGCTCACGCTCGATGACTTCGCGGATGTGTTCATGGGCCGCCGGCCCCCCTTCCAGCACGCGCACCGTTGCCTCGCCCGCGGCGAGCACGGTGGCGGCGTGGGATTCGAACAGGCCGAAAAAATCGCCGCTGTGCGGCAGCAGGCGCTGGAACCAGGCAAACATCGAGAATACCCCTGAAGTCTTGGTGGCGACGGCATCGAGGAAGCCGGTGCGCCGGGCGGCAAAGCGGAATTCAGCCGGTGCGAAGGAGCGGATCAGTTCGCGCAGGTCGGGCTCGTCGACCGCCTCGGCGGCTTCGGCCAGGGTGAACCAGCGGCGCTCGCGCTCATGCTGTTCCTCCCAGGCTTCCAGCTCGCGGGTCAGCGCCAGCGGGAAGACATCGACGTCGGCCATCAGCGAGGCGCCCGAGCGGACCCGCTTGCGGAAGCGGTAGGAGCCGAGCGGGACCGGACAAACCGCCCCGAGCACGCCGGCCTCTTCCTCGGCCTCCTCGGCCGCGGCGACATGCGGCGCGGTGCGCGCGGAAACATTGCCCTTGGGCAGGACCCAGCGCCCCGTCCCGCGCGAGGTGACCAGCATGACCTTGAGAACCTGGTCGGCGCCGGTCCCCTCGGAGCGATATGGCAAGGCGGCGACCTGGCGAATGGGCTTGCATTCCCGTTGGGCAGGACCGGAGTGGCCCCCTGCCCTCCGTCAGTGTCATGCGGGTGTCATAAACCGGCCATCTCGGCAAGCGGGGGCTTCGGGTTTTGAACCGTTCGGAGGGCGGCTACGATCCCGCCCCATATCCGGAATGCGTCGCCCCGGGCTTGACCCGGGGCTGGACTCTGCTTCCGCGGCCTTGCGAAAAGGCAGCCAAGCCCCGGATCAGGTCCGGGGCGACGGGCAGGAGAGCTTAGTGGCGCTTACTCGGAGTCGAGCCCGTAGGCGGTGTGGAGCACGCGCACGGCGAGTTCGACCTCGTCGCGGTCGATCAGGACCGAGACCTTGATCTCGCTGGTGGAAATCGCCTGGATATTGATTCCCCGGTCAGCGAGGGCCTTGAACATGGTGGCCGCAACGCCCGCATGACTGCGCATGCCGACCCCCACGACCGAGATCTTGGCGACCTTGTCGTCGCTGATCAGGCGGTAGTAGCCGATGGCGTCCTTGCGCTCTTCCAGCATCGTCTGGGCGCGCAGCAGGTCGGCCGTGGGGACGGTGAAGGTGACGTCGGTCTCGCCCTTGTCCTTGGCGATGTTCTGGATGATCATGTCGACGTTGATGTTGGCCTCGGCCAGCGGGCCGAAGATCGTCGCCACCGCGCCCGGGCGGTCGGCCACGCGGGTCAGGGTAACTTTGGCCTCGTTCTTGTCGGCAGCGATGCCGGTGATCACCTGGCGTTCCATGTCCAGTCCTTCAAGTTCTTCGTCGGAGACGATCATCGTTCCAGGAATCGTGTCAGCGGCAGGCGCATTCTCATCAATGAACGAGGACAGCACCTGGACGCGGACGTTTTCCTTCATCGCGAGGCTGACCGAACGGGTCTGCAGCACCTTCGAGCCGACCGAGGCCAGCTCGAGCATTTCCTCGTACGTCACGTTCTTCAGCTTGCGCGCCTTGGCGACGATGCGCGGATCGGTGGTATAGACCCCGTCGACGTCGGTGTAGATGTCGCAGCGGTCAGCCTTGACCGCCGCCGCCACGGCCCAGCGTCGTCACCCGGTTGTCCTCGGTCAGGCCCTGGAACCCGGGGATCACCGCGATCTCGCCTGCGGCCATCGAGGCCAGCAATTCGGGCGAATCGATGGTCTGGATACGGGCTTTGGCGTGGGCC
>DASTGC010000023.1:0-4699 GCA_035719485.1 Novosphingobium sp. | reverse complement strand
GGGACTGGTCGATCCTCTGGCTGCGCAAACGCGCTCTTGCGGGGGTGCGCACAAGCCGGGCCGGGCAGTTGCCAGAGTGGTCACGCAAGTGGTGATTCAAGCCAGGCAGCCGGACGGAGGCGGAATTACCATAATTCTTGCGCGAAATTACTCAACAATTTAAGGAATTGCTGAAATTCTTACTGCTCTGGAAGGGGAGAGCCAGACAATTGCCGGTCGTCGCCTGACATTGCTGACGCTGCTCGGCGCATGCTTACTGACAATATTGCCGGTAAGCATGGCAATCATGCTGGCAAGGCACGAGGCCATCCAGCGGGAGGACCAGTTTGTCCGGCAGGTGGCCGGCCTGCTGCTCGCGCGGGCCGAGGGCACTGCCGAGCAGCTTCGGGCAGGGGCACAGCGGATGCGGCACGTACCCTCGGCGGAACGCTGCGCGGACGCCGGCATGGACACAATGCGGCGGATCAACCTGAGCTCGACCATGCTCCAGGGCGTTGGCCACCTCAGCGGCAACGTGATCCGGTGCTCGACGTTTTCCGGCACAAGGTCGATCGATCTCGGTCCGCCCAGCATGACCAGCGCCCTCGGCAACCGGATCTGGAGCGACGTTCCGGGGTTGGATGGGGAGGAAAAGTTCATCGCCGTGGCCCGGGGGGACTTCGTCGCCATCATCCATGCTGCGGTCCCGCCGAGCCTCACGGAGCAGCTTCAGCAGCTATCGCTGGGCGTCTTCAGCGTAGCACGGCAGCAAGTGGTGCTGGAACGCACGAGCGGCCTCGCTTCGGGTTCCTCGTGGGCCAGTCGACCGGCCGGGATCTATCGGGAGGCGGGATCGGTCACCGCCGTCGTCCATTCCAGCCGTTACGATATCGGCGCCTATGCCTCCTTCCCCACAGCATCCGGCTGGCGCCTGCCCGGCGTCGCAATGCTGGGGCTGGTAGCGCTCAGCCTGCTTGTGGGGCTGGCGCTCTCGACCTTCTTCGTGAAAGCCATGCGCGCCCGCACCTCCATGCCGGGCCTGATCCGCTGGGGCCTGCGCAACGGCGAGTTCAAGATCCTGTTCCAGCCGATCATCGATCTTGCCGGCGGTGCCACAACCGGGGCGGAGGTGCTCGTGAGATGGGAACGGCCCGATGGCGAGGTGATCTCGCCCGAGACCTTCATTCCCGTCGCGGAGGGAGCCGGGGTGATCCGACTCGTCACCGCCGAAGTCCTGCGCCTGCTGGAACCCGATGTCCGCCGACTGGTCGATCTCAAGCCGGACTTCTACGTTTCGGTGAATTTCTCGGCGGACGACATTCACTGGCCGGGCATCGTCGGCCAGGTCGAGCGCTTCCTCGCCCGGTCCCACCTGCCCGCCGCCAACCTGGTGATCGAGGCGACCGAGCGCAGTTTCGTCGATGCCGAGCGGGCCCAGGCGACCCTGCGGGCCCTTCGCACGGCCGGGGTCACCATTGCCATCGACGATTTCGGAACGGGCTATTCCAGCCTCGCCTACCTTGCCCGGCTTTCGGTGGACTGTATCAAGATCGACCGGCTGTTCATCCAGTCGCTCGGCACCGAATCCGCTACCTCGCAGGTGGCCGCACGCATCATCGACATGGCCCGGGACCTCGGCATCGGCACGATTGCCGAAGGCGTCGAAACCGCCGAGCAGGCCAGGCTCCTGCAGGCCCTTGGCGTGTCCAGGGTCCAGGGCTACTTTTACGACGAACCGCTCGGATTGGCAGCGCTTGTGGCGCGGCTTGAAGAGGAACGAGCGGCAGAGGCGGGAGCGCCAGCCGTAACGGTGTGAGTCTTTGCCCCGCACTTCGCTGAGCGAGGAGCCGGGCGAACGGCATTCTCCTTCAGACCGGGCTTTCGGCAGACTCGAGCAGGCGGCCGAGCTTGTACTCGTCGAGGATGGTCGTGCGCACGACCCGCCTGCGCATGTGCGGCGGCACGCCGCAGGCCGTGTGGAGGATCCGCCAGTTATCCCAGGCGACCAGATCGTCATTGCGCCAGTGGTGAAAATAGGCATGGCGCTCGTCGAGCAGGTAGCCGGCGATCTCCTCGAACAGGGCCTGGCTGGATTGCCGGTCCCAGCCGAGGACATAGCCGCACAACATAGGTGAGAGTTTGAGCACCTTGCGCCCGGTTTCGCGCTGCGTGATCACCATTGGATGGACTGTCGGTGGAAATTTGGTCGGCTCCTTGGCGCCTTCCATGTGCAGCCGCTCAGGCGGAGGCGCCTTCTTCACCACGCCTTCGCCATAGCAGATGGGGTTGTACTCGGCTCCGCTGATATAGACGACCTCGAGACCTTCCAGTCGCTGCTTCAGGGCGGCGGGCAAGCGTTCGTAGGCGCCGATCGCATCGATGAACCCGGTTTCGCCGCCGCGCTCGGGGGTTTCGACCATCCGCAGCACGGCGCCTCGGACCGTCCCGGGCGTATAGGACATGTCCCAGTGCCACCCGAGGTAGCCGGCACGCGGTTCTCCTCTCAGCTCGATGTAGAAGTTGCTGATCGTGGAATTCTTGTCGGGATGATACGACAGGTCCAGCAGGTAGGGATTTTCCTCCGCGAGCAGGCTCTTGGTGGGGGCGATTTCCAGTTCGCCGAAACAGTTGCTCAATCGGAAGAGCGCGTCGTTCGACTTGCCGAGGCCGGGAAAAATGAGCACTCCCGCTTCGATCCACGCCTGGACGATCACGGCCTTGTCCTGCTCGGATATCTCGCGCTCGAGATCGATGTTCGATACGCGTCGCACGAATGTGCCTGCGACCGGCTCGATTGTGACCGCCATCAGCTGTTCTCCCCGGATTCACTCGCGCGAGTGCTGCCGCAGACGCGCAAAACCCTGTTGTGTTGTGCAGTGCTGCGACTCACATGCTGCCCCCCCGGGGAGCAAGGCACAACGACGGAAAACATATTGTGCGCGCGCACAAGGCATGATCAATTGCGCCCTCACCAGAAAGGAACAATTGTGCTCTCAAGACCCCCCGCGTCCGGTACGGCGATGCTTCCCCTCGGCACTTTCGACGGCAAGGTAGTGGCCATTACCGGTGGGGGCACGGGTCTGGGCAAGGCCATGGCCGTCGAATTTGCCCGCCTTGGCGCAACTGTCGTCATCCTCAGCCGTAGCGAACACCACCTCGCGGGCGGCATTGCGGCGGTGAGCGAGGCCGGCGGCAAGGCCATCGGCGTTACCCTCGACGTTCGGGACGGAGAGCGGGTGCGCCAGGCCTTTGATGAAATCGAAGCGCAGTGCGGCTCGCCCGACGTGCTCATCAACAACGCCTCGGGCACCTTCACCGTGCCCGCCGAGGACATGAGCCCGAATGCGTGGCGGTCCGTCGTCCAGATCGTGCTCGATGGCACGTTCTTCTGTTCGCGGGAGTTTGCGCGGCGGCGCATGACTGCAAACAGCGGCGGGGCGATCCTGAACATCGGGTCCAGCTATGCGTGGACCGGAGGGCCCGGCTCGGCCCACCTTTCGGCCGCGAAGGCCGGCATCACCAACCTGACCCAGAGCCTCGCGGTCGAATGGGCGTCCAGCGATATTCGCGTGAACACGCTGGTGCCGGGCCCCTTCCCGCACGGTGATCTGCCCGATCACCTCAAGGCCCTCTACGGCAGCCCGGAGGCCGCCAAGAAGCTGCCCGCCCACCGCGTGGGTGAGCCGCACGAACTCGGCTGGGCGGCAACCTACCTGTGCTCGCCCTTCGCTGCCTTCGTGACCGGCCATACCTTCGTCATCGACGGGGCCTACTGGCTGCGCCACAGCCTGCACGGCATCCCCTTCAGCCCCGTGCGCGAACAGATCGGGGCCCCCCCTTTCCATAGAGAATGAAGGGCCGGGGAGCGCAAGCCCACTGACATCGCGGTCAAGCTGCGCTACCTTGGGACAACGCCAACCGAAACTGCCCGAAATCGATAAAACCCAGAGGACTGCCGCCATGGAAATGAACGACCTCGTCATCGTCAGCGTCGACGATCACATCATCGAGCCGCCCACGATGTGGGACAACCACCTCAGCGTCCAGCACAAGGCGATCAAACCGAGGATGGTTAACGACGGCACCGCCGATTACTGGATCTTCGAGGGGAAGCGGGTATCGCAGGGCGCGACCAATGCGGTCGTCGGACGGCCGCGCGAGGAATATGGGTTTGAGCCGACCGGGCTCGACCAGATGCGCAAGGGCGTCTGGGACATCGATGCCCATATCGACGACATGAACGTCAACGGCCTTCTCGCTTCCATCAATTTCCCCAGCATCATCTCCTTCGACGGAAGCCTGTTCCTCAAGTACGACAACAAGGACGATGCCCGCGTGCTCGTCTCGGCCTACAATGACTGGCACATCGACGAATGGTGCGCGAAATATCCGGGCCGCAGCATTCCCACGTGCGTGGTGCCGATGTGGGACGTGGCCGGATGCGTCGCCGAAATCGAACGCGTCGCCAAGAAAGGGTGCCACTCGATCACGTTCTCGGAAAACCCCACGGCCAAGGGGCTGCCGAGCATCCATGACGCCCATTGGGAACCGTTCTGGAAAGCCTGCGCCGACAACCGCATGGCGATCAACCTGCACATCGGAACGGGCTTCCTGCCGCCACACGCGTCCCTACAGACGCCGATCGATGCGTGGATCACGTCGTTCCCGATGACGATCGCAGCCGCCGCGGCCGACTGGCTGCACCTCGATGCGCTCAATC
>DASTGC010000022.1:0-15662 GCA_035719485.1 Novosphingobium sp. | reverse complement strand
CGAACAACTCCCATTCGCGCTTCACGCCCGCTTCGTAGGGCAGATTGACGGCCGCCTCCACGCACTGGATGATCGCTTCGGGCGCCTTGAAGCCCTTGAGCAGCTTGGCGTTGGCTTTGCGGAAATCGGCGAACAGCTGAGTGTTGCCCTTGTCCGGATCGACCATGTCTTGCCGATCGCGGACGCGCTGGAGAGGGCGGCCCTCGGCCAGGACCTGGCGGGCGAAGGCGACTGCATCCTCGTGCAGGCGGCCCTCTTCGGCGAGCGCATCGATCATGCCCAGCTTCAGCGCCTCGGGGGCGGGGATCGGATTGCCGTTGACCATGATGTCCAGCGCGCGGGCCGCCCCGACGATGCGCGGCAGGCGCTGGGTGCCCTTGCCGCCTGGCAGCAGCCCAAGCTTGACTTCGGGCAGGCCGACCCGCGCCGAGGGGACGGCGATACGATAGTGGCAGGTCAGCGCGGTCTCGTAGCCGCCACCGAGTGCCGTCCCGTGGATTGCGGCGATGATCGGCTTGGTGCCGGCTTCCGCCTTCTCGAGCGCCGAAGCAGAGTCGCCACCGTCCAGATTCGAGGGATCGGCTTCGTCGAGCTCCCCGATGTCGGCACCGGCGAAGAAGGTGCGCCCACCGCAGATCAGCACGATCGCCTTGACGTCATCGTCGGCAGCGAACTTGGTGAATCCTTCCGCCAGCGCAGCGCGGACCCTTCTGCTGAGCGAATTCACCGGCGGAGAATCGATCTTGAGGATGCCGATGCCGTCTTCGACGGTGAAAGTGCCGACGCTTGTCATCTGTTGTTCTTCCCTATTCCTTGGATGTCTGCCGGCCTCGATCAGCGGATCGAGGCGACTTCCTTCTTGAAGCCGGAGCGGTCGTTGGGATCCTGCGTGTTGAGCTGGGTATACTTGTAGGAATTACGAACGGCCGCCGTGTGGGGCATGTCGAGCGACTCCCACATCGCCCGCACCGCACCCTGGGTCGCCATCGTCGGTTTGCCGGCGATGATGGCAGCCAGTTCGTGCGCGCGCTCCCAGAGCTTGCCGTCGCCCACGACCTCGCTGACCAGCCCCATGACCCGTGCGGTTTCGGCACTGATACGCTCGCTGTTGCCAAGCAGGATCATGCGCATGATCTCGCCGTAAGGCATGCGGTGGGACACGCCGATCGGCTCGCAGGCCGGCACGAGCCCGAAGCTGACATGGGGATCGAAGAACTGGGCATCGTCCGAGCAGATGATGATGTCGGCTTCGTTGATGAAGTAGAACGCGCCGCCAGCGCAGAGCCCGTTGACCGCGGCGACGACGGGCTTCCAGACGAGGTTGCCCTTGGGACCGATCTTTTCTCCGGGATCGCGTTCGCGGAACGGTTCACCGGGATAGAACTTGAACTGTTCCACGACATCGACACCGGTGCAGAAAGCCCGTCCCGGCACGGCGCGCAGGACGACGGCCCTGATCTCCTCGTCCTCGCGCACGATTTTCCAGGCCGCTTCCATGTCGTCCAGCATCTGCTGGTTGAACGCGTTCAGCCGCTCGGGGCGATTGAGCGAGATAGTGGCCACGCCATCGGCGCCCTTTTCGAAGATGATGGTCTGGAAAGTCATCATTCGTTCCTGTTGAGGTATTCCAGATGGGGGTTCAATAAACACGGCCGGTTTGGGCGACGAACCGGCGGCCGCTGCCGGTCAGGGTTCAGCGACGGTGAGCAGCAAGGCACCGGACGTCGATGTGGTGCATCATCCCGTCCCGGTGCCCTGCGGGCTTGCTGCGAGGCTCGCAGCAAGCTGCATCCATCAGGGTCAGATCAGACTTCGATCATCACCGCGCCGGCCATGCCGCCGCCCGCGCACATCGCCGCAACGCCAAGGCCGCCGCCGCGACGCTTGAGGTCGTTGATGAGCGTGGCGATCATCCGCCCGCCCGATGCGGCGATCGGATGTCCGATGCTGCAGCCGCTGCCGGAGATGTTGATCACGTCCTCGCTGATGCCGACCTGCCGGGCCGCCGCCATGGGTACCGAAGCAAAGGCCTCGTTGATCTCCCATAGCGCGACATCGTCAGCCTTGCGGTTCACACGGCCCAGCAGCTTGATGATGGCGCCGCCGACAGCCAGGCCGGTGTCGCGGGGGGGGATCCCCACCGCTGTCCAGCCGAGCACCTTGGCCTTGACATCGAGCCGGTCGGCCGCAGCGATGTCGGCGCTGGTGAGGACCATTGCGCTGGCTGCATCGTTGACGCCGCTCGCATTGCCGGCTGTGATGCTGAAGCCTTCGATCTCGGGATGGATGACCCGCAGGGCGGCCAGCGACTCCATCGACGAATCCCGGCGCGGATGTTCATCGACGCTGAATTCGCGGCGCGATCCATCCGGCATCAGCGCCATAACTGGAACGATCTCGTCGACGAAATGGCCGGCGTCGATGGCTGCAACAGCCCGCTGGTGCGAGCGCAGCGCCCAGGCGTCCATCTGCTCACGCGTGAAGCCCATCGCCTTGGCGGCATTCCACCCGACAGTGATCGACATGTCGAGGTTAGGGGCGTCTTCGGTGGGAACATGCGTCGGCGGGAACCACGGCTGGAACTCGTCGCCCGGGAGGGCACGACGGGTCATCTTCGGTGCGGTCGAACTCGAATAGACGCCGCCCGCCACCACGAAGCGCTCCATGCCCGCCACGATCGAGCCGGCGGCAAAGCCGAGCGCCGTGAGGCTTCCGGCGCAGTGACGGTTAACGGCGGCCCCGGCCGTTGTGGTCATGCCGCATTCGCTTGCGGCATAACGGGCCACGACGCCGCCGCCATAGCCGGACTCCGCCAGGACGACGTCGTCGATCTGAGAAGGGTCAACTCCGGCCCGCTTGACCGCCGCCTGCAGCACCGGAATTGCGAGATCTTCCGCCTGGGTATTGGCCAGCGTTCCCTTCCGAGAAGTTGCCACCGCGCTGCGCACCGCGGAAATAATCACAGCCGACATTCTAGTCCCTTTCAAGAATCCGGTTCAGGCAAAAAGCCCGAACGCCAGAGGCCTTGCGGCCAATATGATCACGATCTTCCGAATTGACAGCTACCACTCCCGCCCGATCGGAATCGCCGGGCTTGCGATGGATGGCAAGAGGAGAGCGGACTGCAACGGCCTGTCTGGTTCTCAAGCTTACGCTCCTTCTCGCAAGACACCGAATGCATTCTCCAATCACCTCGCACCGAGCGGGACGCCCCCCAGCATTGCTTGCCGCTGCGATGCACCCGGTCCGATGGCTTCACCCTCCCAATGCGCATGTATCGATTCCTTCGCGACTGCAAGAGCTTCGGTCGATCGTTCGGTTGAGATGGCCGCAATTGCGGGCCGGAGAGTTCTAGAATATTGGGCGCAGCGGTTCGCGATAGCCCGGAGCACAGAAACTGCCCATCCATGCTGCAACTGCGCAATGCTCTGTCTGCGCAGCACCGCTTCGGGGGATTCGACGTCGACAGCTTGCCCTCTTGGGCATGAACCGATAGATTGCGGCCCAATTTATCAGATGCGCCGGCCTTGTGCCTGGCACGGTCAAGGTTATCAGATGTCCGCGAGCAACGACGGCAAGAACACCAAGCAGCGCATTCTCGACACGGCAGCTGCCTCGTTCCGAAACAATGGCCTGGCGTTTACCAGCATGGCCGATCTCGCCAAGATCGCCGGGGTGAAGACGAGCAGCATTTATTATTACTTCCCTTCGAAGGACGCGCTGATCGAGGAGACGTTCCGGATCGGCATTGAACTGGTCCACTCCAGCGTGGTGGAGGCAGTGGAAGCGCTGGGTCCGAATGCGTCTCACCGGGATCGCATCAAAGCGGCCATGGTGGCGCACATGTCCGCCCTCCTCGGCGAGAATGACTATTCGTCCGCCAACATCAAGAACTACTCCCATGCCTCTATCGCCGTGCGCGAGAAGAACCGCGTGGTCCGAGCCCAATATGGTCGGTACTGGATGTCGTTGCTCAAGGCGGCGCAGCAGGACGGCGTCATAGCCAAGGACGTGAATCTGTCGGTGACCCGCATGCTTCTGATTGGCGCCATGAACTGGGCGACCGAATGGTACGCCCCCGATGGCAGCCCCATCGCGGAAATCGCCGCGTGCCTCTGCCGGATGGTCGATGGCCTTCGCGAGCCCGAATCCGTCATGGGGTCGAAGGTCAGCGCTGCCTGAACCCGGCCTGTTTGGCTGCGGGGCGGCACTGAGACAAGTTGCGGCCCGAAAAGCCATGAAGTGAGGCTTGCGCTCGGCCCCGCATCGAATTACCTAACGATTGGTCGGTAGTGGGCCGGCGCTCTGCGGGCGAGGGCGGGCTGGTCCCGATCTATGCCTTTTTTTCAGCTGCATAGATGGCGGATTCCAAAATGAACGGAACAGTCGCAGATCCTGCCAAGCCGCCGAAGCCGCCGAAGTCGCCGAAGGTGCAGTTTGCTTCCGACCTGCTGAAGCGCCTTGCTGCCGAGGATCCGCAATTCCGGGCCGCCATGCCCGATCCGAAGGTAACCGAGGCGAAGACCAAGCCCGGCCTTGGCCTTGCGCAAGTGCTTGCGGTGATGATGGAAGGCTATGGCGAGCGGCCGTGCATCGGTGCGCGGGCGAAGCGCTATGTGACCGACCCAGCCAACGGCAGGACGGTGAGCAAGCTCGCCGATGATTTCGAGGTCATCAGCTATCGGCAGCTGTGGGATCGCGTGCGCGCCCTGGCTGCGTTCTGGCAGGGCCGCGGCGAGAGGGGGCTGCACGCTAACGAACTGGTGACGCTGATCGGCTTCCCGAGCATCGGCTTCAGCGCGGCATGGATGGCGTGCATCCACAATGGCGCGGTGCTCGTGCCGTTACATGCGAACGCCGCGCTTGCGCAGCTGCAGACCATTGTCAACGACACCCAGCCGCGCTGGATAATCGCGAGCGCGGAATATCTGGATACTGCGGTCGAGCTGGTCATGGCCGGGCATCGTCCGCAAGGCCTGATGCTGTTCGACCACGATCCCGCCGTCGATGATGACCGGGAGCGGCTCGAACGCGCCCGCGCCCGGCTTGAATCGGTCGGGATGGCCGATCTGATCGTGACGCTGGAAGATGCGGTCTCCCAGGGCCAGGCCATGCCTGAGCCGGTGCTGTTTGCCGAGCCGGACACGGCCCAGCGCCTTTGCACGATCTTCTACACGTCCGGCAGCACGGGCCAGCCGAAAGGCGCAATGATCCCCGAAGCGGCGATGCTGCAGCCTTATGTTGCCGTAACCAATTTTGCGCCGATCGCGGTGCACTACATGCCCATGAACCACAGCTTCGGCCCGACGGTGCTGAACCGGACACTGAGCAATGGCGGCACCTGTTATTTCACCAGAAGCGACCTTTCCAACATCTTCGAAGATGTCAGGCTGGTCCGGCCGACGATGATCGTCCTGATCCCGCGCCTGTGCGAGATGTTGTACGGGCAGTTCACCCAGGAATTCAGCCGTCGTGCCCCGGGCAACACCGATCACGAGGCGCTTCGCCGCAAGATCCTCGACGAAATGCGGCAAGACCAGCTTGGCGGCAGGGTGGTGCGGATGAACTTCGGTTCGGCTCCGCTCTCCCCGACACTGAAGACCTTCGTTGCCGATCTGGTCGGCATTCCGCTCGAAGAGTCTTTCGGATCCACCGAGGCATCGGGCATCCTCTACAATTCCACGATCATGCGGCCCCCGGTGATCGACTACAAGCTCGAGGACGTGCCCGAGCTGGGCTATTTCAGCACCGACCGGCCGCATCCCCGAGGGGAGCTGCTGGTGAAGTCCTCGGTGATGATGCTCGGCTATTTCCACCAGCCGGAATTGACCGCGAGGATCATGGACGAGGACGGCTATTACCGCACCGGCGATATCATGGCGGAGGTCGCGCCGGACAAGCTCGTCTTCGTCGACCGCCGGAACAACGTGATCAAGCTTGCCCAGGCGGAGTTTGTCGCGGTCGAGCGGCTTGAGGGACTGTTCTTCAGCGGCAGCCCGTTGATCAAGCAGATCTTCCTGTATGGAACCAGCCTGCGCTCGTTCCTGCTCGGCGTGATCGTACCGGACATGGAAGCGGTCCGGCTCAGGGGCCTCGAGAACGACGAAGAGAAGTTGCGGACAGCGCTGCGCGAGGCGATCCAGCAGGTGGCCACCACTGAGGAGCTGCACTCCTACGAGGTGCCAAGGGACTTCCTGATCGATTTCGAACCGTTCACGCCGGCCAACGGGCTGCTGACAGTCTCTGGTAAATATGCCCGCCCCGCCATAACCGCGCACTACGCCCCGCGCCTCGAAGCCATGTACGATGAGATCGACGCCCGCCAGGCCGGCGAACTGGAGCGGCTGCGTGCGGAAGGCGCGCAGGGTGCCGTTATCGATACGGTGGTGAGCGCGCTGCGGGCAACGCTCGGCCTTGAAGAGATCGACACCAAGCAGGACCAGAGCTTCGCCGATTACGGCGGCGATTCCCTCGCCGCCCTCAGTTTTTCGCTGCTGCTGGGCGATATCTTCGGAATCGAGGTGCCGGTGGGAGTGATCACCGGTCCCTCGACCACGCTGCGCAGCCTTGCTCGTTATATCGAGCAGCAGCGCGACGGAGCCGGAGCCCGTCCGACCTTCGCCTCGGTCCATGGCGCTGGGAGCACCAAGATCAGGGTCGCCGATCTTTCGCTGGACAAGTTCTACGATTCCCGGACCATTGCCGCGGGCAAGGCCGCGGCGCCGCCTGTGGACGAGGTGAAGTCCGTTTTGGTGACTGGTGCCACGGGGTTCCTCGGCCGTTTTCTCCTGCTCGAGTGGCTGGAGCGCATGGCCGCGTCGAACGGCAAGGTCGTCACGATCGTTCGCGGGCGTGACGATGCGGACGCCTTTGCCCGGCTTGCCGGGGTGTTCGACAGCGGCGATGCCGAACTCAAGCGGCATTTCGCCTCTCTGGCAGCCAAGCACCTCGAAGTGCGCAACGGCGATCTTGCCGAAGAGCGGATGGGGCTGTCCGAGGAGGAGTGGAACCGGCTGGCCGGCACTGTCGACCTGATCGTCCACCCCGCCGCCTTCGTGAACCACGTGTTGCCCTATTCGCAACTGTTCGGGCCCAACGTGGTCGGCACGGCGGAGCTTATCCGCCTCGCCGTGACAGAGCGGCTCAAACCGATCATCAATATCTCGTCAGTCGCCGTCGCCTTTCTCCCCGGCGGATCCGGCGTGCTCGATGAGGTCGCCGACGTGCGGCAGGCGTACCCTGTGCTTGATACCGAAGCGGCTGGCTATGCGCCGGGCTACGGGATGAGCAAGTGGGCGGGCGAGGTGCTGCTGCGCAATGCCCATGAGGAATTCGGCCTGCCGGTCTCGATCTTCCGCTGCGGCATGATTCTCGCACACAGCCGCTATGCCGGGCAATTGAACCTGCCCGACCTGTTTACGCGGGTCCTGCTGAGCATGGCGCTGACCGGCCTTGCCCCGGCTTCATTCTACCGCGAAGACGTGCATAGCCCCCATTATGATGGCTTGCCGGTGGATTTCATGGCCCATGCGATCAACGAGATCGGCTTGCACCAGCGCTCGGGCCTAGGGACCTACCATGTGGTCAATCCGCACCATGATGGCATCTCGATGGACACCTTCGTCGACTGGATGATCGAGGATGGCCAGAAGATTTCACGCATATCCGACTATGCCGACTGGCTGGACAGGTTCACCAACGCGCTGAAAGCCCTGCCCGAGCAGCAGCGTCAGCGCACTTCCATGCCGCTGCTCCACAATCTCCAGAAGCCGGAGCGTGGCCACGTGCCGGTACCCGCAAGCCACTTCCAGCAAAGTGTCAGGCAACTGGGGCTGGGCGACCGCGGCGATATCCCGCACCTCTCGGCCGCACTGATTAGGAAGTATCTGCGGGACCTTGAGGTGACGGAGATGCTGCCCGAGCCGGGCTGAGCCGCTCAGGCGATCCGGTGCAGCAGGTCGCTTAGTTCGGCCGGTGCGGAATAGAACGGCGAGTGGTCGGCATGCAGCGATGCCACATCGCAGGGTTGCCGGGCGATCAGGTGGTCCTGCAGGGCAAGTGGTAGCGCCCGGTCCTCGTCGCATCGCACATAGGTGCGGGGCACCGAACCGTAGCGGGCCTCCGTCAGGGCAACAGGCGTCGTAAGCATGACCGTCGGCTCCGCCGTCAGCCTCGCGAAGGCTGCCTCGGCCCGATCTGCAGGAGAGGTGTTGTAGAAGGTGGCGATCGCCGCTTCTCGCCCATGACAGACCGTGGCGCGGCCATCGGCGGTGGGGCGCACCGCGTCGGCCAGGCCCGACTTGTGATTGGGAGCGAACTCGCCAACGATCTGCCCCATCGACTCGCCTGGCAGCGGCATCATGGCGGTCACGTAAACCAGCCGCTTCATCGCGTGCGGAGCCAGTTCTGCTGCGCGGCTGATGATCATGCCGCCCCGGCTGTGGCCCGCGAGGATCGTTGGCCCCTCCATGCCGCTTGCCATTCCGGCGACGAACATGGCCCATTCATCGAGCGTGGCGATGTGACCGGAGGCGGCATCTTCACCCATGCCGGGCAGGTCGGGCGCGAGTACCCTGTGACCGAGGTGCGCGAGCGCCGGCACGATTTCTTCCCAGCACCAGCCGCCATGCCATGCGCCGTGGATCAGGATGAAATTTGCCATGTGAATCGCTCCGAGAAATTGTGGGCCCGTTTGTTGGTGGATCATCCCGGGATTGAAGCGGCATTGCAACGGGAGCGGGGCAAGCGTGGCCGGTCAATTCCCGCCTGCACCGGGAGCAGTTGTCGTGACCTGTCAGGGTCACACAAAAAACAGCGTGAAAGCATTGCGCTCCGGGGGTATTCAAAAGGTCATGAGACTGCACCTGGCTTTCGCCATGGCCCTGCTTACCTGTGCAGCGCCAGCCGCCGCCGAGAGGCTCGAGTTCGACTATCGGCTTTATCCGCCGCTGCAACAGGTGCTCGATGCCGGAAACAAGGAGATGGTTAGCTTCAACGCCGACAATCCTGCCCGGCTGATTGACCTGATCGCGGTCAAGGGTGCTTCCGCCGCCAGCTGGACCGAGGCGATGGAGATTGTCTCGATCGCCCGGCCCCGCAAGATCGCCACCGCGCACGAGTGGATGACGATCATGCAGCGCGAAGTGCCATCGGGCTGTCCGGCAACATTTGCCGTACTGTCCGAGGATGCGAACTCGGTAACCTTCGAGCGCCGGGCGCCTGCTTGCCCCGCTGACCGCGCTCCTTACGCAATCTACCGGCTGGTGGCGGGACAACGCTCGTGGTTCGAACTGGCGGTGCTGGCCAAGGACGAGCTCGGGGCTGATGCCCGCCGGCAATGGCTGGCCTTGCTGGCGTCCGCTCACACCAAGTGAGAAGGTGTCACAGGTGGGCGTCCTCTCACTCCCGACGGCGCGGCGGGTGCTTGGTCTTTACGTAAACCGCGAGGCTGCGGACGTCACAGGGTGGCTCGGCGGCTACAATTTCCAGTCGCCCTCGGCGGGCGGCTGGGCAGAGGGGCAAGCGGTTTAAACGGGACGTTTGCAGGACTGGCGGACTGCTCTGGACCCGGTAGCCGCAGCTGGTCGATCTGCGGCATAGGTCCGGTGGTGAGGCGCGGGCCCAAATGTAAGCGCTATCCCTCTATGCTGTCGAGCACGTAGCCGACAGTGCGGACCGTACGAAGGGGATCGGGCACGCCGTGTTCTCGTAGCGCGCGTCGCAGGCGGCCAGTCCACACATCGACTGTGCGCTCGTCGAGCAGGTCCCCGTCCTTGCCGAGGCTGGCGATCAGGTCGGCCCGGCTGAACACCCGGTCCGGATGGGCGACGAAATGGGCGAGCAGGCGGAACTCGTTGGGGCGCAAGGAGATCACCCTGCCCTGCCAGCGCGCGGCGAAGGCGGCGAGATCGACGACGAGGTCCCCGTGGCGCAGGCGGCGCCGGGAATCGGGGGACGAGGCAGCACTTTGGCTGGGCTGGAGGTCGGGCATTGGCGCCTGCGTCAAAGGATTGTGTGCGACCGTGATGCCGCCCGTCCATGACGAACTCATGACGGTTTCCTGACACGCCCAGCCGCGGCACCCGCTCCGATGCGTGTCACATTCTGGTCATGGAACTGACCATGAACTGCAACGCGCAAGGTCTAGCCGGGCCTCGGCCAAGGGGTTCCGGCGGTGCCGAATCGACCATGAGGGTTTGTCCCCCCGGCCATGAACGAAAGGCCCGGAAGGGAACCAGATCATGCAGAAGTCCATCACGCTCTCCGCCTCCATCCTCGCGCTCGCAGTTGCCGGCCTCTCCGTGCCGGCATTCGCCGAGGAAGCCCCCGCCACTCCCGCTGCCGACGCTGCTGTGGCCGAGCCCACTACGGGGCTGACCGATATCGTTGTCACCGCGACCAAGCGCGAGACGAACCTCCAGAAGACCCCGATCGCCATCTCGGTGCTCGGGGCCGACGTCGTCGAGAAGCGCCACGTCCAGAGCCTGATCGATCTCGCCGACGGCGGCGTTCCTTCGCTCCGGGTCGCCACCTTCGAAGCCCGCCAGTCGGCCCTGACGATCGGCATCCGTGGCATTGTGCCTTTCGACCAGAACCAGGTCGCTCGCGAACCGGGCGTGGGCGTCTACATCGATGGCGTCTATCTCGGCCGCTCGCAGGGCCTGAACGCCTCATTGTTTGACGTGCAGCGCATCGAAGTCCTTCGCGGGCCGCAGGGCACCCTGTTTGGCCGCAACACCGAAGGCGGCGCGCTGAGCATCGTGACCAAGGCCCCCACCGGCGAGTTCGGCGGCCGTGTCTCGGCGGGCGTGGGCAATTACGGCGCATATGACGGCGAATTCCATCTCAACCTGCCGGCCGTCGCCAACTTCGCAATCAAGGTCGACGGCCTGATCGATCATCAGGGCGCGACGGTGCGCAACCCCGCCAGTGGCCAGTACGGCTGGAACTACCACAACCGCGTCGGTGGCCGCATTGCCGGTCGGTGGACGCCGGTTTCCGGCCTGACGGTTGATGTCGCATATGACCAGGCGAAGGACGAGAATACCCCATTCTACAGCCAGCTGATCAACTACAATCCCAACAAGTACAGCGTCGGCAGCTTCGTGGGGACGACCACCAACCTGGTCAACACCAATGGCGCCTGTAACGTCGTGGTCTCGGGCGTCACCACCAACCCCTGCATCCGCCCGCTCGCCCCGTTGGTGCAGGTGAACCCCAACCGCATGTCGGTGGCAGATCTCGGCGTGATACAGCAGCCCAGCGTCGATGAGACCCACGGCTTCTCCGCCACCATCAAGTACAAGCTGTCTCCGGACCTGGAACTGCGCTCGATCACAGCATGGCGCGGCGTCGAAACCCATCAGTGGGACGGCTCCGCCGGTGCGCACCGAAATACGTTCACGCCGAACGGAGCGTTCGGTCGCTATAGCCTGTCCGAACTGTTCCAGCACCAGTTCAGCCAGGAACTTCAGGCTGTAGGCAGCATCCCGCAGGTTGATTTCGTGTTCGGCGGCTACTACTTCAACGAGCACGTGGCCGAGCGCGCGGCGACGCCGAACCCGCTCCAGTGGAACGCCGACGGCACTGGCTATACCTTCATCAACCAGGTTGCGCCCAACCCCACCGCGCCGATCACCTCGAGCAACCAGGGCTGGGACCGCAGGTACTGGTTCCTGCAGCGTGACAGCCGGGCCGTCGGCAAGAGCTATGGCGTCTTCGGTCAGGCCACCTACACGCCCGCAGGACTGAATGTGCTCCACTTGACCGTGGGTGGCCGCTACACGCACGAAACCCGCGTTGGCGCGCTGACCACATTCCTCGGCAACGGCACGCCGGTCGCCGCCGGTGCCCTGAACTACTCGAACAGCCGGTTCGACCCGATGGTTACCCTGGCCTGGGACGCGGCCGACGGAATCAACCTTTATGCCAAGTTCTCGACGGGATTCCGTTCGGGCGGCGCCAACTCGCGCTCCACGAACTTCCGCCAGTTCGCGCCGGAAGAGGTGAAGTCCTATGAAATCGGGGCCAAGACCGATTTCCTCGACCACCGCGTCCGCCTGAACCTGGCCGGCTACATCATGGACCGCAAGGGCACGCAGATCGACTTCGACTTCGTCGACACCAGCGGCACCTCGGCCACCAACCCCAACTTCAACAAGCACACCGAAGAGACCGCCAACGCCCCCGGCAACTCGCGGATCAAGGGCGTCGAGGCGGAGCTGACGGTCAAACCGACCAGCAACCTCCAGTTCGGCATGTCCTATGCCTATACCGACGTGAAGGTCCCGGCCACGCCGAACCCGCTGACCGGCCCGCTGTTCGGAATCCCCTACCAGGTGTTCACCGTGTTCACGCCGAAGAACGCGGTCTCGGGCTCGATCGATTACGAACTGCCGGTCGGCGCTTCGGGCATGGCGCTGCGCCTGCACGCCGATGCGAACTATTCGGACCCGGTCTACTCGTTCCAGGCCGAGAGCGTGAAGACCGACAAGAGCTTCATCGTCAACGCCAGCCTGGCCCTCGCCGATATCCCACTCACATCGGGCGGGACCAAGGCGACGATCAGCGTCTGGGCGCGCAACCTGCTGAACGAGCAGCACATCTACCGCCGCTCGAACGCCAACGACGCGCCGACCGTATCCACCTCGAACGGCTCGCTCGACTACACCGGCGTGCTGGGCGACTATGCCAACTTCAACGCCCCGCGCACTTTCGGGATCAAGGGCACGGTCAACTTCTGATCTTCGGGTTCCACCCTGAGACTGGGCGGGGAGCACAAGCTTCCCGCCCTTTTTTCATGTCGCCGCTATGGGCGATCCGTCCACCCTTCCTGCCCGGCCATGCGGCGTTGATAATGCGGCGACCCGCCCTTACAGATCGGAAAAAAGCAGGAGAGGGAGATGGTCACCTTGACGGGCAAAGTGGCGGTGGTCACCGGATCGGCCAGCGGCATCGGCCGGGAAGCGGCGATCCGGCTGGCGGCTGCCGGAGCAAAGGTCGTCGGGGGTGATATCGACGCGACAGGTGGGGAGGAAACGGCGACGCTGTGTCGGGCTGCCGGATCAGAAAGCCTGTTCCTCACCACGGATGTGACCAGCGAGCCCGACATCGCCGCATTGATTGCGCTTGCCATCGATCGCTTTTCCCGCGTCGATATCCTGTTCAACAATGCCGGTGTGACTGGAGCAAAAGGCCCGATCGAGGAGACGTCCATCGACGACTGGGACCGCACGCAACACATCCTGCTTCGTTCCGTGTTTTTGGGGATCAAGCACGTTGTCCCGCACATGAAGCGCCAGGGGGGCGGTGCCATCATCAACAGCTCGTCGCTCGCTGGACATCGCGGTTACCGGGCGATCCACGCCTATTCCGCGGCGAAGGCGGGTGTGGTGAACCTCACCCGGTCTGCCGCCATCGAACTGGGCGAGCACAGGATTCGCGTGAACTGCGTGTGCCCAGGATATGTCCTGACGCCGATGCACGGATTTCGCGCAAAGGAGGGCGAAGACCTGGCGGATATGCTGGCCGGGTTCCAGCCGATCACGCGCACGGGCCAGCCGCGCGACGTCGCCGGCGCCGTGCTCTATTTCGCCTCTGACGATGCGGATTGGGTTACCGGGGTGTCCATGAACATTGATGGCGGAGCAATGGCCGGCGTATGGCACTATCAGCGAGGTTGAGGCAGCGGGCAAGGCCCAGCGCTGTGGAGAATGCCCGGTCTGCGGCCAGTCGGGTGGCGCCCACCTGCCCGACTGCTGTCTAGCCATGTCGATCCCCGGCTACGACTATGTTATCGTCGGCGCTGGTTCGGCCGGCTGCGTCCTTGCCAATCGGCTCAGCGAGGATCCTGCGGTTCGGGTCCTGCTGGTCGAAGCCGGCGGAAGCGACCGCCATCCGCTGGTTGCCACGCCGCTGGCTTTCTACCGGGTGTTCCAGCACCGGGAATTCACCTGGGCCTACCAAAGCGAGCCTGAACCACACGCCAATGGCCGCGTGATGCCTCTGTGGCGGGGCAAGGTTCTGGGCGGAAGCTCTTCGATAAACGGCATGACCTACACGCGCGGCCATCCATCGGGTTATGACGATTGGGCGCGGCTGGCGGGGCCAGGGTGGTCCTATGACGAGGTGCTCCCCTATTTCCGGCGGGCGGAACGAAGCTGGCGAGGCGAGGGGCCCTACCACGGCGCGAGCGGGCCCCTTGCGATAACCCATGTGCCGGATGATCCCTTTCAGCAGCTGGTTTTCGAGACAGCCCGGAATGCCGGCTACGCTGTGGTTGGCGACATCAACGCCGAGCAGGCCGAAGGCTTCTGCGCGATCGAGTTGACGGTGGACCGCGGGCGCCGGGCGAGCACTGCGCAGGCCTATCTGCGGCCGGCGATTGATCGCCCCAACCTGACCGTGCTTAGCCGGGCCCATGTCACCCGGGTCACGATCGAACACGGACGGGCGAGCGGAATTGCGTTCCTTCACCGTGGCAAGCCGGGGCGGGCGTCGGCGGCCTGCGAGGTCATCGTTTCGGCCGGCGCCTACAATAGCCCTCAGTTGCTGATGCTCTCGGGCATCGGGAACGCCGAAGAGCTGCGCCGTCACGGCATCGCGGTCGCTGCCGACCTGCCGGGCGTCGGCCGCAGCCTGGTGGATCATGTCACCGTGCCGAGCTGGTACCGCCTGAATCGGCCGCTCACGCTCAACCGCCAGCTGCGGGCCGACCGCGCCGTTCTGGCGGCGCTATCATGGATGGTGCGTGGCGATGGCATGGTTTCCCGGCCGCCCTTCAGTTGCTGGCAATTCCTGCGGACGCGCCCGGATCTGTCGCGCCCCGACGTCCAGTCGATGTTCAGCCCAATTTCGCCGGTTTCGCGCCTGTGGTTTCCCGGCATCAGGCGTGCAACCGGGGAGGTGTTTTCCGCCAGCAATACCCTGCTTTACCCGGCCAGCCGCGGGAGGGTGACGATCCGCTCGGCCGATCCGGTCCAGCCTCCGCGCGTTCTCAACAATTTCCTCGCCTGCAACGATGATGTCTTGGCGCTGCGTAACTCGATCAAGGCGCGGCGCGAATTCTGCGCCACCGCGCCGATGGCCGATCATGTCGAAGCCGAACTGCTGCCCGGCCCGAAACGCCAGACTGATGAGGAGCTCGACGCCTATATTCGCAAGACCTGCTCGTCCGGCTTCCATCCTTGCGGCACCTGCGCGATGGGCAAGGACGGAGCCGCGGTGCTCGACGAACGCCTGCGGGTGCGGGGGATCGATGGGCTGCGCGTCATCGACGCTTCGGCCATGCCGCAAATCGTCGGCGGCAACATCAACGCGGCGGTGATCATGATGGCCGAACGCGGTGCGGACTTGATCAAGGCCGATCGCGCAAGGCTGGCTGCGGCCAGCCGCGATGACCTCGCGGCCAAAGGACAATCGCTGTGAGAAAGACCACGCAGAACAGGGACCCATCGCAGTACTTTCCTATCAGTAAAATGGATGTTGCGATGGATGAGGCCAAGCAAGTGTTCGATGCGACCTGGGAGGCCGTGATGGCTGCGAGCGTACAGGACCTTGACGCGGTTTGTGCAGCTATGGACAGCACCCGGGTAAAGCCCAGGGTTGGCTGGTCTAAGTCAATTGCGATGATCCGCACGCGCAGAAGGGCAGCCGCGAGATGC
>DASTGC010000021.1:0-4751 GCA_035719485.1 Novosphingobium sp. | reverse complement strand
GGAACCAGGGCCAGGCTGCCCCGGGTCAGCCGGATGATGTCGCCATAGCCGATATCGACCGGCGGCAGGGCGAGTTCGTAGCCCCCTTCCCGGCCCCGGTGCGAGATGACGATGCCCTCGCGCACCAGTTCGGAGAGGATCACGGTAAGGAACTTGCGCGGAATGTTCTGGGCTTCGGCAATGGCGTCCAGCCGAACCGCGCCCTTCTGCCAGTAATCGGCGAGGTGCTGCAGGGCCCGGATCGTATAACGCGTCTTCTGCGAGAGCATGTCCGGCACAAGACGGCCGGAGGAGGCGATTGTCAACCGGCGGGGTAGAGGAGTTTTCCGTTGCGGCGCCGGATGTCGAAGGCGCGCCCGCCAGGATTCACCACAAGGAAGGCCCGACGAGGCTTTCCCTGTTCAATCAGGAAGCCTGGACGCCCGGCGCGTGCTTGTTCATCAGGGCAAAGGCGCGGCCGTACCAGGCGTTGCCCGGATAGTTCTTGCCCAGCACTGCCGCGGCTTTCTGGGCTTCCTCGGGCAGGCCGATTGCCAGATAGCTCTCGGTCAGGCGATAGAGCGCCTCGGGGGTGTGGCTGGTCGCCTGGTACTTGTCGATGACCGTGCGGAACCGGATCGAGGCCGCAAGCCACTTGCCCTGCCGTTGGTAGGCGCGGCCAATGTCCATTTCCTTGCCGGCAAGGTGGTCATTGATCAGGTCCAGCTTGAGCCGCGCGTCGGCGGCGAAGCGGCTGTCGGGATAACGGCGGATCAGTTCGATCATCGCCTGCTGGGCCTGCGATGTGGCCCGCTGGTCGCGGGTCACGTCGCTGATCTGCTCGTAGTGCGACAGGGCAATCAGGTAGAACGCGTAAGGCGCATCCTTGTTGCCCGGGTGGATCGAGAGGAAGCGCTGGGCCGAGGCGATCGTCTTGGTATAGTCGCGGGCGACATAGTAGCTGAAGGCCGACATCAGCTGGGCCCGCCGTGCCCAGGGCGAATAGGGGTGCTGGCGCTCCACCTCGTCGAACAGGGCGGCCGCTTCCTTGGCGTTGCCGCGATCGAGCCGGTCCTTCGCCGCGAGGTAGAGGGTGTCGACGTCCCGCGCGACATAGGCCGTATCGCGGTTCTTGCCGCCCTTTCCGCCACAGCCGGCGGTCAGCGCCATGGCGGCAGTGGCGGTGGCGAGAATGGCGAGCTTGAGCGGCGAATGCTTCATGGCCACGCGCTATAGCCAGCGCGGGCATGAACGCCAAGTGAAAGCGGGAGCCCGCCGGCCTGCCTGTCCACCATTGCAAATCGCCCCGCCCAACTGCGGCGAGACCCGCGTCCCCAGGTTAACGCCCTGACAAGAGTTTTCCGCTAATCCGTTGTGCGGACGAGGAGAATTCGTGACCCTGAAAGAATATATCTCCCGGTACATTTCAGGCACTTCGGAAGACCGGAGCGGCCTGTTCGTGCTGTTCGTGCTGATGAATCTCGCAACCCTGGCGCTGCTCGGCGCCATGGGCCTGCTGGTGTGGCCGTTGCTGCACCCGGAAGCAGGAGATTCGTCGCACACGATCGTCATCGCGCTGACTGCCTTCGCGCTGGGCGTTCATGCCTATGCCGCCCTGACCGGCCGCGCGCAGCACCATGCACGCGAACGACTGTTCCGCGAGGCGACCGCCGAGCGGGCAAGGACGCACGAACTGTTCGTCATGACCGACATGCTCCAGAGCACGGACACCAACGACGATGCCCTGGCCGTGCTCAAGGCCACCTCGCAGCGGCTCCTGCCGCAGTTCGGCGCCGCCCTCTACGTGTTCAACAATTCGCGCGACCGGCTCGACCTCGTCGGCGGCTGGTCGATGCCCGAAGGCGTCTCCCCCGCGCAGATGTTGTCACCGTCCAACTGCTGGGCGCTCAAGCGCGGCAAGTTCCACATCAACGACCCGCAGACCGGGACCTTGTGCTGCGGCCACCATGCCGGCCAGGCCGCCACCATCGAGATCCCGATGCTGGCGCGCGGCTCGGTCTACGGGCTGCTGCTCTTCGCCACCGACCGGCCGACCGCCTTCGCCGAGCTGCGCGAGCTTCAGCGGCTCGGGCGGATGCTGGCGGATTCGATGTCGCTGGCGCTGTCCAACATCGCCTTGCGCGAACAGCTGCGGACCCAGTCGCTGCGCGATCCGCTCACCGGGCTTTATAACCGGCGCTACATGGAAGATGCGCTCGAACGCTACACCAACCTTGCCGACCGCACCGGTTCGCCCACCTCGATCATCATGGTCGATCTCGATCACTTCAAGATGCTCAACGACCAGCATGGCCACGCCAAGGGCGATGCCGTCCTGCGCGATGCCGCGGCCCAGCTCGTCGGCGGGGTCCGACCGTCGGATGTCGTCTGCCGCTATGGCGGCGAGGAACTGCTGGTGATCCTGCCCGAGTGCGGACTGGAAGATGCCATGACCCGGGCCGAGGTGCTGCGGGGCCGGGTGGAATCGCTATCCGCTGCCCACGCCACGCCGATCTCGGCCTCGTTCGGCGTTGCGACCATTCCCGAGACCTCGGCCACTCACGTCGATCTCGTCGCCATGGCTGACCAGGCGCTTTACCGCGCCAAGTTGCAGGGCCGGAACTGCGTCGTCGCGTCAGAGCCGCGCAGCGCGCGCGAGGAACCGGTTGCGCGTCTCGCCGTCAATCGTTGAGCCGCCTGTCGCCTTGACAGCGGGCGGCTCGTCGCCGAATCTGCCTTATGATTTCTGCAGAAGGCGGAGGCTCCCTTGTCGATCGATCTTCACACTGCCCTCCTTCCGGGGTGGCTCCAGACAATCGGCGCCGTCCGCGGTCTGGTCGACCGGGCCGAGCAGCACTGCACCGAAAGCGGGATGGCACCCGCCGACCTGATCGACGCGCGCCTGATCGCCGACATGTTTCCCTTCAGCTACCAGGTGAAAAGCTGCACCGTTCACAGCCGTTTCGCGATCGAGAGCTGCCGAACGGGCACCTTCTCGCCTGATATGAGCGAGCCGCCGAATTCCTTCGACGCCCTGCGCGCGCAGCTTGATTCCACCATGGCGTACCTGCAGGCGCTTACCCCGGCCGAAATGGATGATCTGATCGGGCGCGAGGTCGCCTTCGTGATCAAGGAGCGCGTGCTGCGCGAATTCAAGGCCGAGCTGTTCCTGCTCACTTTCTCGCAGCCGAACGTCTATTTCCACGCCACCACGGCCTACGACATCCTGCGGATGAACGGCGTGAAGATCGGCAAGACCGATTACCTCGGCTGGTCCCGACCGCCCCAGACCGGCAAGGGCTGAACCGGCTCCAAGGGCTCGGCCAACGAAAAAAGGGGCCGCCGCGGCAGCCCCTTTTCTCTTTTGATAATCGGGGAACCGATCAATCGTCGTTGCGCAGGAACGCCGGCATGTGATCGGGATTGCCGCCTTCCTCGCGCTCGCGGCGCGGGCCGCGGTCGCCGCCATCGCGGCCGCCTTCACGGCGCGGACCGCGGTCGCGGTCGCCGCCACGGCCACCACGGTCACCGCCGCCGCGCGGTCCACGGCGATCGCCCCGGTCGCCACGGTCACCGCGCGGTTCGCGGGGCGGACGGGTGTCTTCCAGCTCGGCGCCGGTTTCCTGGTCGACGACGCGCATCGACAGGCGAACCTTGCCGCGGTTGTCGATCTCGAGGACCTTGACGAAGACGTCCTGGCCTTCGGACACGACGTCGGTCGGCCGCTCGACCCGCTCGTTCCTCATTTCCGACACGTGGACGAGCCCGTCCTTGCCGCCCATGAAGTTCACGAAGGCACCGAAGTCGACGATGTTGACGACCTTGCCCTTGTAGATCTTGCCGACTTCGGCTTCCTCGACGATGCCGAGGATCCAGTTCTTGGCGGCCTCGATCTGCGCCAGGTCGGACGAGGAGATCTTGATCAGGCCCTCGTCGTCGATGTCGACCTTGGCGCCGGTGGTGGCCACGATCTCGCGGATCACCTTGCCGCCGGTGCCGATCACGTCGCGGATCTTCGACTTGTCGATCTGCAGCGTCTCGATGCGCGGGGCATGGGCCGAAAGCTCAGAGCGAACCTCGCCCAGCGCCTTGGTCATCTCGCCAAGGATATGCGCGCGGCCTTCCTTGGCCTGGTGCAGCGCCGCCTCGAAGATCTCCTTGGTGATACCGGCCACCTTGATGTCCATCTGCATCGTGGTGATGCCCTCGGACGTGCCGGCCACCTTGAAATCCATGTCGCCGAGGTGATCCTCATCGCCAAGGATGTCGGACAGGACGGTAAATTCGCTGCCTTCCAGGATCAGGCCCATGGCGATGCCCGAAACCGGCCGCTTGATCGGCACGCCGGCATCCATCATCGCCAGCGAACCGCCGCAAACCGTAGCCATCGACGAGGAGCCGTTGGACTCGGTGATGTCGGAAACCACGCGGATCGTGTAGGGGAACTCGTCCTTCGTCGGCAGCACCGCGCGCAGCGCGCGCCAGGCCAGCTTGCCGTGGCCGGTGTCGCGACGGCTCGGTGCGCCGAACCTGCCAACTTCGCCAACCGAATAGGGCGGGAAGTTATAGTGGAGCATGAAGTTCGAGTAGGAGAGCCCCTCCAGCCCGTCGATCATCTGCTCGGCGTCCTTGGTGCCGAGCGTCGTCGAGCAGATCGCCTGCGTCTCGCCGCGGGTGAACAGCGCCGAGCCATGGGCGCGCGGCAAGAAGCCCACCATCGCCTCGATCGGGCGAACGGTCTTCGTGTCGCGGCCGTCGATGCGGCGGCCTTC
>DASTGC010000020.1:0-2297 GCA_035719485.1 Novosphingobium sp. | reverse complement strand
GGTGGCGAAATCCCGCTTAAGGGTGTCGTGGTGCAGTTGGTGTGCGGCAGGAGTCATCAGCAGGCCCGTGTGTCGCAGCAAGTTTATCGCGAAGGGATTCTGCTCGCGGTGGAGCGAGGCATGGAACAGCTGGGCGAAACCAGCCCCCACAGTGAAGGCCAGGACCGTCGCGGCAGCGCCGGCCGGTAGGGGCCAGATCACCCACGACACGTTCAACGCTATCGAAATCGGCAGGCCTGCAACGATCAGGGTCGATCCGATCAGCCGCCAGAGCGAACGGCGGCCGAGCGCGAGCGGGCGGGGGTGGTGGTTCTTGAAATCGTAGACCAGTCGCTCGAAGGCATTGATCGAGGCCATGCGCTCACGGAGCATCGCCTGGTATTCTGAGGACTCACGGGACCCGGCATAGAAAAACAGATCATTGAGCCGCTTGCCGGCGGGGCATGGCCGGTAGTCCATGTACATGTGCACGAGGCCCGAGGCGAGGTCGGCCAGGTACCATCCTGCAAACAGTCCCGGGACGACCCACCATGACCAATGGATCGCCAGGGCGGCGGCATTGAGCGCGCTCGAGACGAAGAACGCCACAAGGACGGCTTGGCGCCAGGCTGAAATTCGCTCATTTCGCCGCACGTCACCCACTAATCATCGCCTAACTAACTTTCCCACTGTGCGACTGTTTCGCGCTTCTATAATGGACCTATCCAAAGACAACGAAGAAAATGCGCATTCGGGGCAGCGGGTCGCAATGCGGGCGGGGCCGAAGGTCTCCGCCCGGTTCGGACGGATGAGGAACTTGCTGCTTGATTGAACGGGAATTTCTGATCGACGTCAGCCGGTTGGTATGGCGCGTATGGACCGGGCGGCTGCCCACGGGAATCGACCGGGTCTGCCTGGCATATCTGGCCCGTTACGGCGCACGCGCCCAGGCTGTCGTTCAGCGCAACGGCGTTTTCAGGATCCTGGCGGCCCGCGAATCGGATCGGCTGTTCGCCCTCATCCGAAATGGCGGCGCAGGCTTTCGTCGCGGCCTCGCTGCCTTGCTGCCGGTGGTCCTGGCAAACAGCACTTCGCGGGCGGAGGGTTCGGGCGCCATATATCTCAACATCGGCCACACCGGCCTTGACGAGCCTGCCTTGCCGGACTGGGTCCACCAGTGCGGCCTGCGCGCTGTGTTCCTCGTGCACGATCTCATTCCGATAACTCATCCCGAATTCTGCCGCGCCGGTGAGGCCGAGCGGCACGCGGCACGGATGACCAACGTCCTCGCCTGCGCGGCCGGCATCATTGGAAACTCGCACGCCACGCTTGCAGATCTCGAAGCTTTCGCCCGCGAGGTGGGAATGGCCGTGCCGCCCTATCTCCCTGCCTGGATTTCGGGAGCGGAGGTTCCCAGGTCCGCTCCTGCGGCCGGAATGGATCGGCCCTACTACATCGTCGTCGGCACCATAGAGGGGCGCAAGAACCACGTCTTGCTGCTGCAGCTCTGGCGCAACCTCGTCGAGCAGATGGGCGGCGAGACGCCTCGCCTGCTGGTGGTCGGCCAACGGGGGTGGGAGGCCGAGCATGCTCACGCCATGCTCGACCGAAACCCCGTCATCAAAGGACACGTGCGCGAACTGGGCAATGCCGACGATGCCGAGCTTGCCCGCCTCATCGCCGGAGCGCGTGCCCTCCTGATGCCGTCCTTCGCTGAAGGGTTCGGACTGCCGATCGTCGAGGCATTGCAACTCGGGACGCCGGTGATCTGCTCCGATCTGCCTGCCTTCCGCGAGATCGCCGGCGACATTCCCTTGTTCCTCGATCCGCTGGACGGCCGCGGCTGGGAGCGCGCCGTGCTGTCGTTCCTTGACGAGTGTCCCGAGCGGGCCCGGCAACTGCGGATGATGCGCGATTATCGCGGCCCAGATTGGGAGAGCCACTTTGCGCAAGTGGATCCCTGGCTCGGCGCCCTCCCCCATCGCCTGTCGGTTACCCGTTGGAACTCTGGCACTTTCCGGCCGGAAGAGCACACTTACGCATCAAACATCCGCCGCGGCTAACTTGCCATTCAGACCTTGAGGCCTACATTGGGCACGAAAGGATCTTTCCCCTCATGAACGAAGACCAGCCCAACGGTAATCCCTGGCTCAAGAGCCTGCTCGTCTGGGGCGGGATCTTCATGGCCCTGCTGCTGGTGGTCTCGATGTTCAGCGGACGCACCGAGGGCTCGGGGAGCGCGGTCCCCTATTCGGATTTCCGCTCCAAGGTTGCCGAAGGCAGCGTCGCCGATGTCCAGGTCGGGTCCGACCGCATTA
>DASTGC010000019.1:0-12377 GCA_035719485.1 Novosphingobium sp. | reverse complement strand
CGCAGCGCCTCGCAGATCGGTCCGTCCGGCGCGTTGAACTTCGGATTGATGACCGAACCCTGGCCGCCCAGCCAGCCCCAGTCCTCGCGATACTTGCCCTCGCCGGTCACGGCAAAGACCGGATCGATGCCGTTCGCCTTGCACAGCAGGAAGTCGTCCTCGCCATGGTCGGGGGCCATGTGGACAAAGCCCGTGCCCGATTCCACGGTGACGAACTCGCCGGGGAGGAACGGGCGGGGGCGCAGGAAGAATTCGGCGAGGGGGGAGTCGACGTTCACCCCCACGTCGGCCCGGACTTGATCCGGGCCTTGGCTTTCCGCTTTGGGCGCGGCGCTGGAAGAAGAGCCAAGCCCCGTGTCAAGCACGGGGCGACGGAAGAGTTTGGCCATGGGGTGCTCGGCGATGGTGCCGGCGAGGTCGGAGCCTTTGCCGATAACCTCCCATTCAGCGACGGGTGTAAAGAAGTATTCGGAACTTTCGTCCTGGGCGGCCATCACGGCTTTGCCCCACCGGGCCATAAATTCCATGACAAGCGGCTCGGCGACAAGAGAGCGCTTGCCTTCCCATTTTTCGAGCGGGTTGTTTTCGTCGAATGCACCCCTCTTGTGTCGGTGCAGACCGTGCTGCACCAGAACATACTCAACCTCCGGCCCATAAGCCAAAGCCTGGTTCACCGGAATCGTCCACGGCGTCGTCGTCCAGATCACCGCATAGGCGCCGACCAGCTCGGCAATCGGCGACTCCGTTATCTCGAACGCCACGTCGATCTGGGTGGAGACGATATCCTCGTATTCCACCTCGGCCTCGGCCAGCGCGGTCTTCTCGACCGGCGACCACATCACCGGCTTGGCCCCGCGATAGAGCTGGCCGCTTTCGGCAAAGCGCAGCAGTTCGCGCACGATGGTGGCTTCGGCCTGGAAGTCCATCGTCAGGTAGGGATGGTCCCAATCGCCGTTGATGCCAAGGCGCTTCAGCTGTTCGCGCTGGGTATCGACCCACTTCTGTGCATAGGCGCGGCATTCGGCGCGGAATTCCTTCGCCGGCACTTCGTCCTTGTTGCGCTTCTTCTTGCGGTACTGCTCCTCGACCTTCCACTCGATGGGCAGGCCGTGGCAGTCCCACCCGGGGACATAGGGCGCGTCTTTGCCCATCAGGCTCTGGGTGCGCACCACCATGTCCTTGAGGATGTGGTTCAATGCGTGGCCGACGTGGATGTCGCCGTTGGCATAGGGGGGGCCATCGTGGAGGATGAACTTTTCCCGGCCTTCGCGCACCTTGCGCAGCTGCTGGTAAATGCCTTCGGACTGCCAGCGCGACAGGATGCCCGGCTCCTTCTGGGGGAGGCCGGCCTTCATGGGGAAATCGGTCTTCGGGAGGAAGACGGTGTTACGGTAATCCCGGGGTTCTTGGCGCTGCTGCTCGGTCATGATCGGCGGGCCTTAGCGGGCGCTGGGGATTCCTGCAAACCGGACCGTGCTCCCCTCATCTCCCGTTCGTCCTGAGGAGGCGGAGAGGCCGCAAGCCGAGCCGCCGTCTCGAAGGACCTTGCGCGCCCGCGTGCTTCGAGACGGTCTTCAGCCATTCAGCTTCAGCCCTCCTCAGCACGAACGGGGAAGGGGTCAATCCGCCCCCAGCAGCGCCTTCGCCCGCTCACAATCCGCCGCAATTGCTGCGGTCAGCGCTTCCAGCCCTTCATACTTCGCCTCGGGGCGCAGGAAGTGATGCAGCTCCACCTCGATCTCGGCCCCGTAGAGATCGCCCGACCAGCCGAAGAAATAGGGCTCGAGCAGCTCCTTGGGCGGATCGAAGCTGGGCCGAACGCCGAGGTTGGCGGCGCCGGCATAGAGCTTGCCGTCGGGCAGGCGGCCCTTGACGGCGTAGATGCCGTAGCGCGGCCGCACATAGGTATCTAGCGGCAGGTTGGCCGTGGGAAAGCCGATGGTCCGCCCCAGCTTGTCGCCATGCTGGACTGTACCGCGGATCGCGAAGGGGCGCGAGAGCAGGCGGGTTGCGGTCTCGCAGTCCCCCGCCTGGAGCGCGGCGCGGATGCGGGTTGAGGAGACCGGCTGGCCTTCGTCGTAGACCGCCGGGGCAGCCCTCGCAGAAATGCCGAAGGGCTCGCCAAGGCTGCCCAGCAGGTCTGCCGTGGCGCTGCGGCCCCTGCCGAAGGTGAAATCCTGGCCGGTGACGACACCCTTGGCGCCGAACTGACGGTGGAGCATGTCTTCCACCCATTGCGCCCCGGTCATCGCCGCGACGGCGGCATCGAAATGGATGACCACCATGCCCTGGGCCCCGGCGGCGGCGAAGAGCGCTTCCCGCTGGTCGAGGGTGGTGAGGCGGAAGGGTGGCGCGTCGGGAACGAAGAAGCGCTTGGGGTGGGGATCGAAGGTGGCGACCAGCGCGGGCCGGCCTTCCGCCTGGGCCCAGCGCACCGTCTCGCCGACCACGGCCTGGTGGCCGAGGTGGAACCCGTCGAAATTGCCGAGCGCGATGATCGCGCCGCGATAGGGTTCGGGCAGGGGCTGGCGGCTGTCAAAGCGGGTCATGTGGCGAAGCGATTCATTCCGGGCGCGCCTATAGAGCCCTCGTCAGCGTCACGAAAGAGAAGCCCGGCTTATCGCCCGAAGGTTCATGGCTTTCACGGGAGGTTTCGCGCCACCCGGACCCGAGCGGAGGCAGGAAGGTGTCGCCCGGGATGTCGGCGTCCACTTCGGTCAGCTCGATCCGGCTGGCCAGCGGCAGGGCGAGGGCGATGACCTCGGCCCCTCCGATCACTGCCGCTTCATCACCGGCAAGGGCTAGCGCCGCTGCGAGATCGCGCGCCACTTCCGCGCCCTGGGCCTGCCAGCCAGTATCGCGGGTGAGCACGATGTGCCGCCGCCCGGGCAGCAGGCCGGGAAGCGATTCGAAGGTCTTGCGGCCCATGATCATGGCCTTGCCCATGGTCAGAGACTTGAATCGCCTGAGGTCGGCCGGGATGTGCCAGGGCAGGCTGCCGTTCGCGCCGATGACACCGTTGCGGGCGGCGGCGACGATGATGAACGGGCCGCTCACTGCCCGCTCACGCCAGGATCAGACGCGTGACATGACCCATCTTGCGCCCGGGCCGGGCCGCCGCCTTGCCATAGAGGTGGAGGTGGTTGGCCGGATCGGAGAGGATCGCCGGCCAGTCGTGGACATCGTTGCCGATGAGGTTGTCCATGACCACGCCCTTGGCCGCCAGCCGCGTATCGCCCAGCGGCAGGCCGCAGATCGCGCGGACGTGGTTCTCGAACTGACTGGTCAGTGCACCCTCGATGGTCCAATGCCCCGAATTGTGGACGCGCGGGGCCATCTCGTTGAACACAGGGCCATCTGCGGTGGCGAAGAACTCGCAAGTGAGGACGCCGACATAGCCGAGCTTGTCGGCAATCGCCCTGGCAAGCCCCCGGGCCTCGTCCACCTGGGCAGCGACCAGGGGCCCTGCGGGCACGGTCGAGCGGGCGAGGATGCCGCCTTCGTGCCGGTTCGCTGCGCTGTCCCAGTAGCGCACGTCGCCATCGGCGGCGCGGCAGAGGATGACCGAGAATTCGGCGGCGAAGTCGACGAAGCCCTCATAGACCAGTGGGCTGCCAAAGACCGTATCGTCCAGCGCTTCGACATCGGCATCGGCCATGATCCGCCACTGTCCCTTGCCGTCATAGCCGTCGCGCCGCGTCTTGAGCACGCCCGGCACACCGATCCGGGCCATGGCCAAGGCAAGACCGGAGCGCGAATCCACGGCGGCAAAGGGGGCGGGCCGGCCGCCGAGCGCGGTCACGAAGGTCTTCTCGTTCAGCCGGTCCTGCGCCACTTCCAGCGCATTGGCCCCCGGCAGCAGCGGCGTGGCGCCGAGCGCCGCCAGCGGGGCAACGGGCACATTCTCGAACTCGTAGGTGATCACCGCGCAGTCGGCGGCGAAGCGGGCGATCGCCGCCGCATCCTCCCATTCGGCCCGGGTGAATTCCGCGCTGACTTCGGCGGCGACCGAATCCGCTTCCGGGGCCAAGACGTGGCAGCGGTAGCCCAGCTGCGCCGCGGCCATGGCGATCATCCGCCCGAGCTGGCCGCCGCCGAGGATGCCGATGGTCTGGCCCGGAGGGATCATCGCTCAGCTGGGCCGTTCGGCGACGCCCGCGGTCTGCGCCGCGCGGTAGGCCTGGAGGCGTTCCGAGAGACCCTCGTCGGTGGTGGCGAGGATCGCGGCGGCGAGCAGGCCGGCGTTGACCGCCCCGGCCTCACCGATGGCGAGCGTGCCGACCGGAATGCCCGCGGGCATCTGCACGATCGAGAGCAGGCTGTCCTGTCCGGATAGGGCCTTCGATTGCACCGGCACGCCCAGCACCGGCAGGTGGGTCAGCGCCGCGACCATGCCCGGCAGGTGCGCCGCGCCGCCGGCGCCGGCGATGATCACCTTGAAGCCATGTTCGGCGGCGGTCGTCGCGAAGTGATAGAGCCGCTCGGGCGTGCGGTGGGCCGAAACGATCCGCACGTCGGTGGCGACGCCAAGCGTTTCGAGCACGTCGGCGGCAGCCTTCATCGTCGCCCAGTCGGACTGGCTGCCCATGACGATGGCGATCTTGGGAGCGACGGGGGCGGGGCTCATCTTCAGCGCTCCGACAGGTAGTACCGCTCGGTCGCGGCGAGATTGGCGTCAAGCTCGTAGACGATCGGCTGGCCGGTCGGGATCTCGAGCCCGGTTATATCGGCATCGGAAATGCCCGACAGGTGCTTGACCAGCGCCCGCAGCGAATTGCCGTGCGCGGCAACGAGCACGGTCTCGCCGCCCTTCAACGCCGGGGCGATGGCGGCTTCATAATAAGGCAGGACGCGGGCGATGGTGTCCTTGAGGCTCTCGGTCGAGGGGATGGCGATCCCGGCGTAGCGCGGGTCGGAAGCGAGGTCGAAGGGCCCGCCGGCTTCCAGCACCGGGGGCGGCGTGTCGAATGAGCGGCGCCAGATCTTCACCTGGTCCTCGCCATGCTTTGCCGCGGTCTCGGCCTTGTCGAGTCCGGTGAGGCCGCCATAATGCCGCTCGTTCAGGCGCCAGTCCTTGGTCTCCGGGATCCACACCCGGCCCGCTGCTTCGAGCGCCAGGTGGAGCGTGCGGATCGCGCGGGTCTGGACCGAGGTGAAGGCGACCGTCGGCAGCATGCCCTTCTCGCGAAGCAGCGTCCCGGCGGCGCGGGCCTCGGCCTCGCCCTGGCTGGTGAGGTCGACGTCCCACCAGCCGGTGAACCGGTTCTCGAGATTCCACTGGCTCTGACCGTGGCGAACGAGAATCAGGCGCGGCATGCGGTATGTGCTCCCTCTGGGCATGATCCGCGCCCCCTTGCGCGCGGAAAGAAGGGGGAGGCCCTAGCGGCTGGGGGGCGGTTTGGGAAGGGTTTCGGCCGATTCGTCACCGCCTGCGGAAGCCGGGGCCGCGCCGAGGGCGCGGGCCTGCGCCTTGCGGCGGCGCAGGTTCTCCCGCAGCTTCACCGCCAGCCGCTCCTCGCGGGTTGAACCATTGCCTGCCGTCATGGCCGTTTCCCTGCCGCCTTCGGCTCCCCCGGGCAAGCCCGAACGCGCGCTTCGCCCTCAACCATTGGGTTGACAATCCCCCCGCCCGCCGCAATAGCGCCGCCCTGCCCGGGGCCCTCTGGCGCCCCGGCGCGGCGGAAATGGTGTGCTGCTGTAGCTCAGTGGTAGAGCGCATCCTTGGTAAGGCTGAGGTCGGGAGTTCAATCCTCCCCAGCAGCACCATTTCCCTTCCTGGACTGATCGGACGAAACCATGTTTGCTGCACGGTGGATGGCCCTTGCCGCAGACGGGTCCGAGCTCGCCTTTGACGCGGCGGCCGTGATCGGCCTGCGCCTGCTGCGCCTGTCCATGCTCGATGCGCGCGCTGCGGACGAGGCCAGGCTGATGGTCGAGGAGAAGCTGGAAAGTGCTGCCCTGCTCCAGTGGCAGGCGCTGACCGGCCAGCTTGGCCACAGTCCCCATGCGATGGCGCACGCGAGCATGAGGCACTACCGCGGCAAGATCGCCTCCAACAGAAAGCGGTTGAGCGGGCGCTGAGCGGTTCTGTTCAGGCCAGCAGGTCCGCCCACTCGGGATGGCGGCGGAACTGGGCCGCGACATAGGAACATTGCGGTTCGATCCGGAAGCCGTGGGTGCGTGCGTCGGCGATCAGCGCGTCGACCAGCTTCCCGGCAATCCCCCGTCCTTCCAGTTCGCGCGGGACGATCGTGTGCTCGGCCACGCGGACCGGCCCTTCGGGGCCATCGTGCAGGACCCAGGTTAGTCGTCCGATCTGCCCGTGGCCGGGAACGTGCGCATGATATTCGCCGGCGCGGCCCTGATCGAGCCGCACGATGTCCAGTCCTTCCATTCCGCTTCAATCCTCCTGTGGCCCTCGACAATCCGTGGCAGCGTCCCGCAGTTCCTCCGCGAGAATCGCAAGCAGGCCTTCGCGATAGGTGGGGTGGCGCGGGCTCCAGCCAAGTACCCGCCGCGCCTTGCCGTTGGCCACACGGCGGTTTTCGGCATAAAAGGCGCGCGCCGCCGGGGTCAGTCCGGCCGCGTCGAGCGAGGACAGGAGCGGCGGCGCGACGTTCAACAGGCGGCAGCTTTCCTCGATCACGGCGGTTTGGCTGGAAGGCAAGTCATCGGCCAAGTTGTAGGCACCGGCCGGTGCTGCCAGCCCGGCCACAACGCCGCTGGCAATGTCTGCGACATGAACCCTGCTGAACACCTGCCCGGGCAGGTCGATCCGGTTGGCCCGCCCCTCGCGCACGCGATCGAGGGGGGAGCGGCGGGGGCCGTAGATCCCGGGAAGTCGAAATACCCGCGCCCCAAGTGACAGCCATTGTCGGTCGCAATCGCTGCGCGCGGTGCGCCGGCCAGTGCCGACCGGTGCCGTCTCGTCCACCCAGGCGCCGCCGGTATCGCCATAGACGCCGGTCGAGGACAAATAGCCGAGCCACTTGCCGGCCAGGGCGTCGCCGTAGCGTTCCAGCACCGGATCGGCCCCATCGCCCGCGGGCGGCACCGAGGAGAGCACCATGTCGGCATCGCCGAGGGCGAGGCGCACGGTGCCCATATCATCGAAGGAGAGCGTCCCGTGGCGCCCGGTCGAGACCACCTCGATGCCCCGCGCCTCGGCGGCCCGGGCGATGAACCCGGCCGAATAGCCCATTCCGAAGACAAACATGCGTCGCATTGCCGATTCCCATAGCGCGCCTGCTGGCAATCGGAAGCGCAGTCACTAAGATCAGCCCATGGATATTGCCAGCAGACCGTCCGCCCCGGCCGAAAACCCGCAGACCGCCGATGCCGCCCCACCGCCGGCCCACCCGCCGGTAATCCGGCGTGAGGACTACATTGCCCCTGCCTGGCTGGTGCCGGAGGTGTCGCTCGAGTTCGTGCTCGGCCTCGATGCAACCCGCGTCGTCAGCCGCCTCTCTGTTTGCCGCAACCCTGAGGGCCCGGCCGATGCCCTGCGGCTTGCTGGCGACGGCATTGCTGCGCTGGCGGTCAGGGTCGACGGGCGCGAGAGCAATGCCTGGCGGATGGACGGGCCCGACCTTGTCATCGAGCTTGATGGAGAGGCCGGCGAAGTCACGGTCGAAACGGCCATCAACCCCGCCGCCAACAGCCAGTTGATGGGCCTCTATGCCTCAAACGGCATGCTCTGCACACAATGCGAGGCCGAGGGTTTCCGCCGCATTACTTTCCATCCCGACCGTCCCGACGTGCTCTCGATCTACCGTGTGCGGATGAGCGGCGACAAGGCCAAGTTCCCGATCCTACTCTCAAACGGCAACTGCGTGGCCAGCGGGGAAGCAGACGACGGCACGCATTGGGCCGAGTGGCATGATCCCTGGCCCAAGCCGAGCTATCTCTTCGCCCTCGTCGCCGGCGATCTCGTGGCGCGGACCGACCGGTTTACCACGATGAGCGGACGCGAGGTCACCTGCAACATCTGGGTCCGCCCCGGCGACGAGGAGCGTACGGCCCACGCGATGGACAGTTTGGTCGCCTCGATGAAATGGGACGAGGAGGCTTTCGGCCGCGAATACGACCTCGACCTGTTCAACATCGTTGCCGTGTCGGACTTCAACATGGGGGCGATGGAGAACAAGGGCCTCAACGTCTTCAACACGCGCTACGTCCTGGCCGACCCGGCGACTGCCACCGACGGCGATTACGACGCCGTGGAAGGCGTGATCGGCCACGAGTATTTCCACAACTGGTCGGGCAACCGGATCACCTGCCGCGACTGGTTCCAGCTCTCCCTCAAGGAAGGCTTCACCGTGCTGCGCGACCAGCTATTCAGCGCCGCCATGGGCTCCGAGCCGGTCAAGCGGATCGAGGACGTCCGCGTGCTGAGGGCAGCCCAGTTCCCCGAGGACTCCGGTCCTCTCGCACATCCGATTCGGCCCGATTCCTACCAGGAGATCAGCAACTTCTACACGGCGACCGTCTACAACAAGGGCGCCGAGGTCATCCGCATGATGCGCACGATGGCGGGTGAACAGCGGTTCCGCGCCGGCACCGATCTCTACTTTGCCCGCCACGATGGGGAGGCCGCCACCTGCGAGGATTTCATCAAGGCCATGGAGGAGGGGGCGGGGCTGGACCTTGCGCAGTTCCGGCTGTGGTACTCGCAGGCCGGCACTCCCCATGTTACCACCCGCCTCAGCCATGAAGGCGATGTGGCGACGCTCCATCTCGCCCAGACCGTTCCGGCAACCCCCGGCCAGCCGGCCAAGCAGCCGATGCCGATTCCCTTGCGCCTCGCCCTGTTCGATCCTGCGACGGGCAAGCACAATGGCGAGCAGCTGGTGGTGCTGGACCAGGCCGAGGACGCGTTCGCCTTCCCCGGTTGGGCATCGCGCCCGGTGCTTTCGCTCAACCGCGGCTTCTCCGCCCCGGTGGCGATCGAGGCCGACCAGGCGATCGAGGACCTCGTCTTCCTCGCCGCCCACGACGACGATCCCTTCGCCCGCTACGAGGCCCTGCAGAGCCTGATCGTTCGCCATCTCGTTGCTGCGGTTTCCGGCCGGCTCGACGAGGCCAGCCGCCAGGCCGGGCGCGAGGCGATCGGCGCGGCGCTCGCCGCCGTGCTCGACGATTCGGCGCTCGACGACCTGATGCGCGGCGAGCTGCTGGTCCTCCCCGGCGAGGGCTACCTCGCCGAACAGTTCGGCGAGGCCGATCCCACCGCAATATGGCGGGAGCGCGAGGGCCTCAAGACTTGGCTCGCCACCACGCTCGCCGATCGCTTCCGCGCCCTGCACCAGCGGGCCAGCAAGGTGCCATATTCGCGGGATGCCGCCGCCCGCGGCGCGCGCAAGGTGAAGACCCAGGCCCTGGTCTACCTCGCCGCGGGGCTGCCGGACGAGGCCGCGCAGCTCGCCGCCGCCCAATACGATGCGGCCGACAACATGACCGACCGGCAGGGCGCGCTGATGGTCCTCGCCGGGCTGGAAACGCCGCTGCGTGCGGAGAAGCTTGCCGATTTTCACGCGCGCCACGCCGGCAATGCCCTGGTCATCGACAAGTGGTTCTCGCTCCAGGCAGGCTCGCTCCACCCGTACGCCCTCGATCATGTCAAGGCGCTCGCCGGACACCCCGAGTTCACCCTGGCCAATCCCAACCGGGTTCGCTCGCTCTACATGGCGCTGGCGGCCAATCCCCACGCCTTCCACGATCCTTCCGGCGAGGGCTATCGCACCATTGCCGACCTGATCCTCGCGCTGGATCCGCTGAACGCCCAGACCGCCGCCCGCTTTGTCGCGCCGCTCGGCCGGTGGCGACGGATCGAGGCGGGCCGTGCGGCCATGATGCGCGCCGAGCTGGAGCGGATCGCCGCGGCGCCCGATCTTTCCCGCGATACCCGCGAGCAGGTCATGCGCAGCCTCGGATGAGCATGACAGGTGCGATCGACCTGGCCCGCGCCGAGGCGCTCGGCGGCCTGCCACACGGCTTCCTTGGCCGCACCGGCGGTGTCTCGACCGGCGCGGCCGCCTCGCTTAATGTCGGCCTCGGCTCGGGCGACGATGAGATCGCCATCCGGGAAAACCGCCGCCGGGCGGCGGACGCCATCGCGCCAGGTGCCAGGCTGGTCGGACTTTACCAGGTCCATTCCGCTCTGTGCGTCACCGTCACCGAGCCGTGGGATGATGCCCACCGCCCCGAGGCCGACGCTCTCGTGACCGATCGCCCCGGCCTGCTCCTCGGCGTGCTCACCGCGGATTGCGCCCCGGTTCTCCTTGCCGACCGCGGGGCCGGGGTGGTCGGCGCCGCCCACGCCGGCTGGAAGGGCGCGCTCGGCGGCGTTGGCGAAGCGACTGTCGCGGCGATGGTCGCCCTCGGCGCGAAACCGGAGCGGATCGTCGCGGCAATCGGCCCCTGCATCGCCCAACCAAGCTATGAGGTCAACGAGGCCTTCCACGCCCGGTTTGTTGCCGCAGACCCTGCCAACCTCGCCCATTTCGCGGCAGGCAAGCCCGGTCACTGGCAGTTCGACCTGCCCGGCTACCTCGCCCTGCGGCTGCTTCACACCGGAATCGGCACGGTCGAGCAGCTCGGCCTTGATACCTATTCGCAAGAAGCGCGCTATTTCTCGTTCCGCCGCGCCACTCACCGCCACGAGGCGACCTACGGGCGGCAGATTTCCGCCATTTCCCTGCCGACGGCCTGAACCCCGGCCCGCTTCGTTCGCGGCTGTGATGTCACCGCAAAAAGGCGGTTGGCAGGGCATGGTTTCGCGTCTATCAGCGCGCCAAGTCGGTTCCGGGGACGGCTGAATTGCGCCGCTTGTCAGCGCGTTTTGGGGGCTCTCCGGGTTGCACGACCGCAACGATTTGGGGCTCGTGATCGGCGCAATCGCGCCAGTTGCGGGCCTGTTAGAGCAGGGCAAGGGTTTACCATGTCAGACCATGCGGGCACTGAGGCCGTTCTCCCCGAAGGCGGGGAAGGGGTGCGTCGGCGCGATTTCATCAACATTGCCGCCGTCAGCGCGGCGGGCGTCGGCGGTGTCGTCACGCTGCTCCCGCTGATCAGCCAGATGGCCCCCTCGGCCGACGTTCTCGCCGAAAGCTCGACCGAGCTCGACGTCAGCGCGATCGCCTCGGGCCAGGCCATCAAGGCCGTGTTCCGCAAGCAGCCGGTCTTCGTGCGCAACCTCACGCCCAAGGAAATCGCCGAGGCCGAGGCGGTTGACATCTCCACCCTGCGCGATCCGCAGACGCTCAAGGAGCGGACCAAGCCGGGCAAGGAAAACTGGCTCATCACCATGGGTGTCTGCACCCACCTTGGCTGTGTGCCGCTCGGCGCCGGCGAGGGTGAAGTGAAGGGCGAATTTGGCGGCTATTTCTGCCCCTGCCACGGCTCGGTCTATGATACCGCGGCCCGCATCCGCAAGGGACCCGCTCCGAAGAACCTGCAGGTTCCGGAATATGCTTTCACCTCCGACACTGTCGTGAAGATCGGCTGAGGTAGACCGTCATGAGCTTCCCCTGGGCCAACGAATACAAGCCGCAAGCGCCGCTGATGCAGTGGCTGGACGAAAAGCTGCCCCTGCCGCGCTTCGTCTACAACGCCATCGGCGCCGGCTATCCCGTCCCGCGCAACCTCAACTACGCCTGGAACTTCGGCGTGCTGGCGGGCTTCTGCCTCGTCCTGCAGATCGTCACCGGCGTGATCCTGGCCATGCACTACGCCGCCAACGCCGGCGTGGCGTTTGACAGCGTCGAGCACATCATGCGCGACGTGAACTGGGGCTGGATGATGCGCTATGCGCACGCCAACGGCGCCTCGGCCTTCTTCGTCGTGGTCTACGTCCATATCTTCCGCGGCTTCTTCTATGGGTCGTACAAGGCCCCGCGCGAGATGATCTGGCTGCTCGGCGTGGTGATCTTCCTCCTCATGATGGCCACCGCCTTCATGGGCTACGTGCTGCCCTGGGGCCAGATGTCGTTCTGGGGCGCCCAGGTCATCACCGGCCTGTTCTCGGCGATCCCGCTGGTCGGCGATGCCCTCCACACCTGGCTGCTCGGCGGCTTCGCTCCCGATAACGCCGCGCTCAACCGCTTCTTCTCGCTCCACTTCCTGCTGCCCTTCGTGATCGCGGCCGTCGTGATCCTGCACATCTGGGCACTGCACATCCCGGGTTCCTCGAATCCGACGGGCGTCGAAGTGAAGAGCGAGAGCGATACCGTCCCCTTCCACCCGTATTATACGGCGAAGGACGGCTTCGGGCTCGGCGTGTTCCTGATCGGTTACTGCGCAGTGCTGTTCTTCTTCCCGAACAGCCTCGGCCACCCGGACAACTACATCCCGGCCAACCCGATGCAGACCCCGGCGCA